>JAQGKX010000100.1 GCA_028289885.1 Sphingomonadales bacterium | reverse complement strand
CGATGGTTTCGATTTCGGCCAGCGCGGCAAGGCTGCCGTGCATTTTCCAGTTTCCAGCGATCAGCTTGCGTAGTTTCATGCCCGCGTCCTATGGGGGCATCCATCATTGCTCAAGGCCGGATTTCCGCAACATGATGTCTTTCTTCCGCCGTTTCGCAGCTTCCCCGCTGGGAATCGGGATTTTCGCCATCATATTGATAGCGTTCGTCGTCACTCTTTATGAGGGCAAGGCGGGCATGGGTGGCGGCGGCGCATTGAGCGGCGGCACCGTGGCGTCGGTCGGCGGCAAGGACATCAGCGAGGCCGAATTGCGCAAGCGGGTCCAAAGCCAGTTGGAAGCGGCACGGCAGCAACAGCCGGACCTCGACATGGCGAAGTTCGTAGCCGGTGGCGGCGTCGAGGAGACAATCGACCAGATCCAGAACGGTCGTGTCATGGAACTATTCGCCAGGAATCAGGGCATGGTCGCCAGCAAGCGATTGGTCGATGGCCAGATTGCCAGCATCCCCGCGTTCAACGGCCCGACCGGCAAGTTCGATCGCAATATCTATCTGGCGGCACTGGCCCAGCGAAAGATTCCGGAAAACGAACTGCGTGACGATTTCGGCCGCGAGATACTGACCAAGGCATTGCTGACGCCGGTTGCCGGTGCCGCCCAGATGCCGCTCGCTCTCGTCAGCCCCTATGCCGCGCTCTTGCTTGAGACGCGCACCGGGATGGTTGGGGTCGTGCCGAGCGCCGCGTACCGCGACTTGCCTGCGCCGAGCGATGCCGAACTCAACACATTCTACAGCCGCAACGTCGCGCGCTATACTTTGCCCGAACGGCGCGTAGTCCGCTACGCCACCTTTGATCGCAGCCGGTTCGAAGCCCAGGCCAAGCCCACCGATGCCGAGATCGCAAATCTCTATAAAGCCAGCGCCGCACGCTATGCGGCCAGTGAGAAGCGCGCTTTCACGCAGGTAATCGTACAGAACAAGGCTCAGGCCGATGCACTGCTGGCTCAGGTCAAGGCCGGTCAGTCGCTGGCTGAAGCTGCCAAGGCCGCCGGACGTGAGCCGCTCGTCGTGCCGGTCGGAGATCAGGCGAGTTTCGCAAAACTGACCAGCCCCGCAGTGGCACAAGCCGCATTTGCCGCGCCCAAGGGCCAGTTCGCGGCGCTCGTCCAGTCGGGACTCGGTTATCATCTGGTCCATATCGACAGCGTCGTCTCGACGCCGGCAAAGAGCCTCGCCGAAGTGCGCTCGTCAATCGCGACCGACCTGACGCAGCAAAAACTGGACGAGGCCGCCTCTGCGTTCGTTGCCAAGTTGAACGACGAGATCGACGGCGGTGCGAACTTCGATGAAGTCAGCAAGAAATACGGACTCACAACGCTGGTCACCCCGCCGCTGGATGCATCGGCACAAATGCCCGACCAGCCAGCGTATAAGGCAGCGCCAGAACTTTCGATCATCATGCGCGACGCTTTCCAGGCCGAGGCCGACGATCAACCCGCCGTTGCCACGCTCGGCGCGGGCAAGACGTTCGCACTCTGGCATCTGGACAAGATCGTCGCCTCTGCACCGCGTCCGCTCGCACAGGTTCGCGAACAGGTCGTCGCCGAAGCACGCATCGACGCCGCGTCACGCGCGGCCAAGAAGACTGCCGACGCGATCGCCGCAAAGGTCAACGGCGGGATGCCGATCGCGCAAGCCATTGCGCAGGCCGGTGTAAAATTGCCGACGCCGCAACCCGCAGGCGGACGCCGGATCGACGTCACCCGCGCCGGGGACAAGGTGCCGCCGCCGGTCGCCCTGCTGTTCTCCATGCCGCAAAAACGTGCACGTGTGCTCGGGATCGCTGATAAGCAGGGCTGGTATATCGTCTATCTGGACAAGATCGACCGTGGCAACGCCGCAGTCGAACCCGGCTTGATCCAGGCGACGCAGCAGCAATTGTCGCAGGTCGTCGGCAATGAATATGCAGGACAATTCGTGGCGGCGCTGAAAGCACAGGTCGGATCGAAGCGCGACAATGCGGCGATCGACGCCCTGAAACGGTCGCTCGTCGGTGGCGCGGCGGGCCGGTGAGCGCCAATTTGTGACCGATGACGAAAAGGGCATCACGGCGCTGTCGTCAGGCAAGCCTGCGCTGATCTGGCGGAGTGCGATTGCAGATACCGAGACGCCGGTTTCTGCGGCGTTGAAACTGATTGAGCCCGGTCGCGGTGATTTCCTGCTCGAATCGGTGGAGGGTGGTGCCGTCCGTGGCCGCTACAGCCTGATCGGGTTGGCCCCAGATCTGGTGTTCCGCGCGTACGGAGCTTCGGCAGAGGTCAACAAACAGTGGCTCACGAACCGCGAAGCCTTTGCTCCCGTCGCCGAATCGGCCCTCCCCGCGCTGCGTTCGCTGGTCGCGTCATGCCGCATCGACGTTCCGGAAGGGTTGCCCGGCGCTCTCGCCTGCCTGGTCGGGTACTTCGGCTATGAGACCGTCGGCCTTGTCGAAGACCTGCCGCGCCCGCCCGCCAATCCGCTGGACCTGCCCGATATGATGTTCGTGCGGCCAACCTTGATCCTCGTGTTCGACCGCCTCACTGACCGCCTGTTCATGGTCGCGCCGGTATGGCCGGGTGGCGATCCCGAAAAACTGGTGGCCGCCGCCCTCGACCGCATCGAAGCAGCGTCAGCGCGTCTTGCCCAGCCCTTGCCGCAACCCGCGAAAAGCAGCGCCACCGAACTGCCAGACCCATCGCCGGTACTGGCACCGGGCCGCTATGGCGAAATGGTCGCCGCGGCCAAAAACTACATCGCGGCGGGGGACATCTTCCAGGTCGTGCTGGCCCAGCGGTTCACCCTGCCTTTCGCCCTGCCCGCCTTCGACCTTTACCGCGCGCTTCGCCGCATCAACCCATCACCATTCCTCTATCATCTAGACCTCCCCGGCTTTGCACTGACCGGGTCCAGCCCCGAAATCCTCGTGCGCGCCCGCCATGGCGAGGTCACGATTCGCCCCATCGCCGGAACCCGCCCGCGCGGTAAAACTGCAGCCGAGGACACCGAAAACCGCGCTTCACTGTTGGCCGACCCCAAGGAACGCGCCGAACATCTCATGCTGCTCGACCTCGGCCGCAACGACGTCGGTCGCGTCGCCACTTCTGGCAGCGTGACTGTCACCGACAGCTACACCGTCGAATATTACAGTCACGTCATGCACATCGTCTCCAACGTCGTCGGCCAGCTCGCGCCCGGCAAGGACGCCCTCGACGCGCTGTTCGCCGGCTTCCCCGCAGGCACCGTCAGCGGCGCACCAAAGGTCCGCGCCTGTCAGGTTATCGCCGAACTCGAACCCGAAACGCGCGGAGCCTATGCGGGCGGCGTCGGCTATTTCAGCCCCGACGGATCGATGGACAGCTGCATCGTCCTGCGCACCGCCGTGGTCAAAGACGGCGTCATGCACGTTCAGGCCGGGGCCGGGATCGTTGCCGACAGCGACCCCGTGTCCGAACAACGTGAGTGTGAAGCCAAGGCCGGAGCGCTCATCGCAGCCGCGCGCGAAGCCGTGACGCGGTCGAACGAGGCTGGCTTTGGCCAATAACTGGCAAAACCGTATGACGCAGCCTATGGCCACCACATGATCCTCGTCATCGACAATTACGACAGCTTTACCTGGAACCTCGTCCACTATCTGATGGAATTGGGCGCCGAAGTCGAAGTCGTGCGCAACGACCAGATTTCGGTCGGGCAGGCCATGTCGAGCGGGGCCGAAGCCTTTCTGATCTCCCCCGGTCCCTGCACCCCGAAAGAAGCCGGGATCTCGCTCGACCTCGTCGCCGCTGCCGCCGAAGCCGGTCGTCCGCTGCTCGGCGTCTGCCTTGGCCATCAGGCAATCGGTCATCATTTTGGCGGCAACGTCGTCCGTGGCGGTCTGATGCACGGGAAGACTTCCGACATCGGCCACGATGGCTCCGGCGTCTTTGCTGGCCTGCCCACCCCGTTCATCGCCACCCGCTATCACTCGCTGATCGTCGAGAACGTGCCGGACAGCCTGATCGCCAACGCAGTGGCGCCCGATGGCAGTGTCATGGGCCTGCGCCACGTCACGCTCCCCATCCACGGCGTCCAGTTTCACCCCGAAAGCATCGCCACCGAACACGGCCACCGCCTGCTCGCCAATTTCATGACGATTGCCGGAATGACCGTAAAACCCGGAGCGCGCCTGAAAGCGCTCGCGTGAGGCTCCCCGATACGTCGGTCCCCCTGACCGCCGACGAAGCCCGCACCGCCTTCGACGCCATTCTGGACGCCACCGCCGACGACATCGAGACCGTGCGTTTCCTGTCCGTGATGGCCGATCGCGATGAAACCGCCATAGAGATCGCCGCCGCCGCCGCGGCGATGCGCGCCCGGATGATCCCCATCGCCGCGCCCCCCGGAGCGATCGACGTTTGCGGCACCGGCGGCGACGGCAGCCACAGCCTCAACGTCTCTACGGCCGTTGCCATTCTCGTTGCGGCCTGCGGTGTGCCGGTCGCCAAGCACGGCAACCGCGCCGCTTCCTCTAAAGCCGGAGCCGCCGACACCCTCGAAGCGCTCGGCCTCAACCTCGACCGCGCCTCCGAAACCGCCGAAGCCACGCTCGCCGACCTCGGCATCTGCTTCCTGTTCGCGCAGAAACACCACCCTGCACTCGCCCGCCTCGCCCCGATCCGCAAGGCCATCGGGCGCCGCACCGTATTCAACCTGACCGGCCCCGCCGCCAACCCTGCAGGCGTTACCCGCCAGCTCATCGGCGTCGCCCGGCCCGATTTCCTGCCCGTCTTCGCCGAAGCCCTCATTCTGCTGAACACCGAAGACGCCATGCTCGTCGCCGGAGACGAACCGCTGGACGAACTGTCGGTGTCTGAAGCCAGCACCGTCATCCGTCTACGTCAGCCAGCGACCCGCATTGCTCCAGAGGACGTCGGCCTGCCCCGCCACGCCCCGGAAGCCCTGCGCGGCGGCGACGCAGCCTTCAACGCCGCCGCCCTGCGCCGCATGCTGCTGGGCGAACCCGGCGCTCACCGAGATGCCGTGCTGTTCAACGCCGCCGCCGCGCTGATCGTCGCAGGCCATGTCACCGACTGGCACGAGGGTATCGAGGAGGCCGCAGAAACGCTCGATCGCGGCCTCGCCAACACGCTGCTCGACTGCTGGATCGCCTATAAATGAACAAGCTCACCGAAATCTGCGCCACGACCCGCGAGGAAGTTACGCGCCGCAAAGCCGCACGTTCGCTTTCCGACCTGGACCGCGCAGCGGCCACCCAAACCGACCCCAGAGGCTTCCACGCGGCCCTCATCGCCAAGGCAAAAACCGGCTACGCTCTCATCGCCGAGATCAAGAAGGCCAGCCCCTCCAAAGGCCTGATCCGTGCCGACTTCGACCCGCCAGCTCATGCCAAAGCCTATAAGTCCGGCGGTGCGGCCTGCCTCTCGGTCCTCACCGACGCGCCCTATTTCCAGGGTCACGTAGACTATCTAATCGCCGCCCGCGCCGCCTGCGACCTCCCCGTCCTCCGCAAGGATTTCATGGTCGATCCGTGGCAGGTCGCCGAAGCGCGCAGCATCGGAGCCGACGCCATCCTCATCATCGTCGCGGCCCTCGAGGACGCAACGATGGTCGAACTCGAAGCCGCCGCCGTCGAACGCGGCATGGATGTGCTCATCGAGGTTCATGACGCACCCGAACTGGACCGCGCCCTCCGCCTGAAATCGCGGCTGATCGGCGTCAACAACCGCGACCTGCGCGACTTCTCCGTGGATTTCGCGCGCACCTACGAACTAGTCGGGCACGCGCCCCCGGGCTGCACCTTCGTCGCGGAAAGTGGGCTCACCAGCCGCGCCGACCTTGCTGCGATGGCGCTTCACGGCGTGCGCTGCTTCCTGATCGGCGAGAGCCTGATGCGCCAGCCCGATGTCGAGGCGGCGACTCGCGCGCTGCTCGCCGCATGACCCGGCTGACGCATCTCGATGACGCCGGGGCGGCGCGCATGGTCGATGTCTC
>JAQGKX010000078.1 GCA_028289885.1 Sphingomonadales bacterium | reverse complement strand
TGGTCCTTGATGACCCGTGAGATTTCTGCGGCGCGGATATCCATTGTCGTAGTCAGCCTTTCATCGCGTGCGCGAGAGTGTTCAGTCGTGTGCGGATCGAACCGTCGATCATCTGGCTGCCGATCTTAACGATCAGCCCCCCAAGAATCGCCGGGTCGGTTTTAAGGGTTACGGCCACGTCGCGCCCAATGCGGGCCTTCAACTTGGCTTTCAGGGCGGTGACCTGCGACGCGTCCAGCGGATGAGCGGTGGTCACGTCAGCGGTGGCTTCACCACGGAAGTTGGCCGCCAGTTCGCGGAATGCCGTGATGACCGATGCAGCCTTGTTCAGGCGGCGGTTGGTCGCGAGGACACCGAGGAAGTTGGTCGTCAGCGGGTCGAGCTTCAACTCGCCAGCAACGGCTTTGATCGCCGCAGTCGCGCCCTCACGGGACACGAGCGGACTGGAAACCAGACGACGCAGGTCGTCGGACTGGGCGAAGGCCGAATCGAGCGTGGCGAGGCTGGTTTCGACAGCTTCGATGCTTTTGGCTTCGCACGCGAGTCCGAACAGTGCGCTGGCGTAGCGCCCTGCGAGGCTAGCTTGAATGGCGCCGGAATTCTCCACGCGTGGCAGTCCCCTGAGTCAGTTAAATTTGGCTGATTGGGTGCGGCAAAGCTCCCGATAGCCGACGGCGCGCGCCTAGCATCGCTCTTGTTGCGATGCAAGACGGGCCGCCGACGATCCGGTGAAAGATGGTTTGACCGCAAGCAACGGGATGCGGGACTATGATTGGTAGGCTAGTCGGCTTCATCGACAGAGAGGACTGCGGGTATGGACGACGTTATAGACGCAGACCGGGCATGGGCTGCGTATTCGGCGCGCGACAGATCGTTCGACGGGCAGTTTGTTGGCGTGGTCCGGACCACCGGGATCTACTGCAAGCCGAGCTGCGCCGCCCGTCATCCGCTGAAACAGAATATGACCTTTTATACAGATGGAGCAGCGGCGCGGGCAGCGGGTTTTCGCGCCTGCCTGCGGTGCAAGCCCGATGAGGTCGGACGCGATCGGGACGCCGTCGCAAAGGCGCTTGTACTGATCGACGCAGCGGAGGAGGTTCCCGGCCTCGAGGCGCTGGCGCAGGCGGTCGGCTATGCGCCGCATCATTTCCACCGGCTGTTCAAGCGCGACACCGGATTGACCCCCGCGGCCTATGCGCGCGGATTGCGGGCAAAGCGGGCGGAGGCGGCGCTGGACAGCAACTTCACCGTGACCGGGGCGCTTTATGACGCCGGCTATCAAAGTCCCAGTCGATTTTACGCTGTGGCGTCCGACCGTCTGGGCATGACGCCCTCCGCGTGGAAAAATGGCGGTGCGGGCGTTACGATTCGATATGCCGTGACCGATACCGTGTTGGGAGCGATGTTGCTGGCTGCGACTGATCGCGGGATTTGCCGCTTGTCGTTCGACGAGGACGAGACGGAACTACACCGTCGGTTTCCGAAGGCGGTAATTAAGGCGGGTGGGGAGGCGATGGCCGATCTCGTCGCCAGCGCGGTTGCCGCAGTCGCCGACCCTTCGCATCTTCCCGAGTTGCCGCTCGACGTTGCGGGGACGATCTTTCAACAAGCGGTTTGGCGCGAACTGGCCCGCATCCCACCCGGCGAAACGCTCAGCTATGCCGCGCTCGCCGCACGGGCGGGCAATCCGAACGCCGTGCGCGCGGTGGGATCGGCTTGCGGGGCGAATCAGGTTGCTGTGCTGATCCCCTGCCACCGGGCTTTGCGGACCGATGGGACGCTTGGGGGCTATGCCTATGGGTTGGAGCGCAAGATCGAATTGCTGAAGCGCGAAACTAAGGTTTAGGCGCAGCCCGGCAATCGAACACCAACCGCTCATTCGGCGACGGCGGCAGGGTCTGGCGAATCGCGGCCTGCATGTCGCTGACCGACTGGCGCGCGGCGGGGTCGGACTGACAGCCACTGGCCGGATATTGCGAGCGCACCGTCCGCGCCTTGTCCATCGCATCCGCTGCCATCAGATACCGTTCGACGGTATAGCGTCGCTTGGCCGGGTCGAAGGTCTGCACCGTCACCGTCGGCTCTGTGTTGGGCACGAACGACCGGCTCCATGTTCCGGCATTCGCGCCATATTGCGTCTTGCCGTTGACGCAGCCGTTATCCTGCCAGTCGAGCGGGACGTCGTCGGTCTTTGATACGGTAACGCGGCTGCGGTCGGGTACGAAGGTGCAGATGTTGGCTCCGGCAGCACTGACCGCGGTATCGGCGACCTTGGTCACGACGGGGTGCTTCAGCGCATACCGATCCTCGACATCGGTCAGGTGTGGACGTCCGAGATAGACGATAACCGCCGCCAATATCAGCGCCACGCCACCGACCAAGGCCGCGATTGCCAGCTTGTTGCGCTTCTCCATCTGCGCGACTCCGGCGCCCGCCAGCGCGAGCGCCCCGAACACCAGCAGGACGGCGGCGATTGCCATGCCGTTTTCCCGCTCGCTCGAAATCTGGTCCCGAATCACCAGTTTTTCCTGAATCGCCTTGGCCGCATCGGCATCGCCCTTATGCGCTTCAAGAGCAGCGGCAGCTTCGTCCGCCCGCGTCAGGGCAGCGTCCCGCGCGCTGGCCTCGCTGTCCGACAGGCACGGCGTCCCGACGATCGCGGCGGCAACACCGGCCTTCTGCAGGAAGGGCGCGAACTCGCGGACGGATATAGCGAAGGCAAAGGTCGAATCGATCCCTTCGCTCAACGACAGGAAACTGTTGATGCCGACCACTCGGCCACAGGCATCGACAAGCGGGCCGCCCGAATTGCCGCGCCCGATGGCGGCGTCGTGCAGGACCGTATCGAACTGCGCATTCGACCGGCGACCAGCGACATGACCGAGCGATTTTACCGGCGACTGCGGCGTCACGACGGTGTCCATGCTGCCCGCCAGCGCGCGATCGACGCCATACGGATAGCCGAGGGCCGCCACTTGCGCGCCATCGGGCATCGCCCCGGAGTAAAGCGTCGCGGGCGGTATCCGGCCCGATCCAATGTCGACGATGGCAAGGTCGATATCGGCACGATAGGCGACGATCTTGCCCTCGTAACGGCGGGTGCCTTCGGAGGGCACGATGCCGACGAAACCGTCACCCTTGACCGCACTTGCAACGACATGGGCGTTGGTCAGGATCCTGTTCGGCGCGATGGCGACGCCGCTGCCCATGCCGACTTCGCTGCCTTCCTCGCCTCCGGACACGACGACAACCCGGACGACGCTGCGCGATACGGCGTCGATGTCGCGATTGTCCTGAGCCAGCGCCGGTATCGCAAGGCACAACAACAGCAATCCGAACCACCGAAATCCGAACCTCTGGCGAATCATTCAACAGCCCCCATCACACGAAACTATACGGATCGACATCGACCGCTACCCGCACGCCGCGTGGCCAGTCGAGCGCGCCCAGCCATGCACGGATAACGTCCTGCACGTCCAGTGCGCGGCGGGCATGGATCAGTAATCGCATCCTGTGACGACCGCGCAACATGGCGAGTGGAGCGGGGGCGGGGCCGTAAACCTCCATACCCTCAACCGTTGGAGCGGATTTGGCGATCGCCTGCGCGGTCCGGGTGGCCTCGCGCAAATCCTCTGAGGAAACGATGATCGCAGCCAGCCGACCGAACGGCGGCGCATTTGCTTCGCGGCGCGCGGCGGTTTCGGCGGCGTAGAAGGATTCTGCGTCACCCGAGACGAGCGCGCGGATGACCGGTGCGTTTGGTTCATGCGTCTGGACGAAAACACGCCCCGGCTTCGAACCCCGCCCGGCGCGGCCCGATACCTGTGCGATCTGCTGGAAACTGCGCTCGGCGGCGCGAAGGTCGCCACCCTGCAGCCCAAGGTCGGCGTCGATCACGCCGACCAGCGTCAGATTGGGGAAGTGATAGCCCTTGGTCACCAGTTGCGTGCCGATGACGATATCGATTTCGCCCGCCTCCATGCGACCGACGAATTCGGCGGCCTTGGCGGGTGACCATAATGTATCCGACGTGACGATGGCACGGCGCGCTTCTGGAAAAAGCTCGGCGACCTCGTCGGCTATGCGCTCGACGCCCGGGCCGACCGCTACCAGTGAATCCTCTGCCTTGCACTCGGGACAGTGTTTCGGCGGTACCATGATATGCCCGCAATGATGGCATTGCAGTCGCCCGACGAGCCGATGTTCGACCATCCAGGCCGTGCAATTCGGGCATTGGAACCGGTGGCCGCATGTCCGGCACAATGTCAGCGGCGCATACCCGCGTCGATTGAGGAAAAGCAGCGACTGTTCGCCACGTTCGAGTGTATCGGTCAGCGCATTGACCAATGCCGGCGCGATCCAGCGCCCACGCATCGGCGGGTCCTGCAACAGGTCGATTGCCGTGATCTCGGGCATTTGCGCGGGGCCATAGCGACCCGGCAGCTTCAACTCGCGGTAATGGCCGAGCGCCACCTGTGCCTGCGTTTCGATCGCCGGGGTCGCCGTGGCGAGGATCACCGGACACCCTTCGAACCGCCCGCGCATCACGGCGACATCGCGCGCGTGATAATGAACGCCTTCTTCCTGCTTGAAGCTGGTTTCATGCGCTTCGTCGACGACGATCAGCGCAAGGTCGGGATAGGGCAGGAACAGCGCCGAACGTGCGCCGACGATGACTTTCGCTTCTCCACTGGCAATCGCACGCCATGCCCGGCGGCGTTGCGACTGGCGCAAACCCGAATGCCATGCGACCGGCTGATGCCCGAAACGCACTTCGAACCGGCGCAGGAACGGCTCGGTCAGCGCAATTTCGGGCAATAGGACGAGCGACTGCCGCCCCGAACGCAGCGCGGCGGCGATGGCCTCGAAATAGACTTCGGTCTTGCCTGAGCCGGTAACGCCGTCGAGCAATATCGGTGAGAACGCGCGCTCCTCGGTTGCGGCGACGAGTTCGCTTGCGGCCGCCGTCTGCTCTTCGGACAATTCAGGCGGCGCGAAATCCGGATCGGGCAGGGGATAGGCATCGTCGATACTGACCTCGACCGCTTCGATCGCACCGATCTTGACCAGTCCCCGGATCACCGCATCGGAGACGTCTCCGATCATCGCCAGTTCGCGCACCAGCCCCTGCCGCTCGCCGATCCGCTCCAGCGCCTGCGCGCGTTGCGGAGTCAGACGTTCGGGGACATTGTCCGTCGCGCGATATTCGATGACCGAGCGGCGGTCGTCCAACGCCGACGCACTGGCCAGCGCCATGCGCAAAACCGCAGCGGGGGGTGCCAGATAATAGCTCGCCGTCCACTCGATCAACCGCATCAGCGGGGCGGACAGCGGCGGCAGATCGTAGATCGAAGCGAGGTTGCGCAGGCGGTTGTCGCCGACCTCGGCATCCGACGGCATTCGTTCCGGGTCCCACACAACCCCGGCGAGCTGGCGCGGACCCAATGGCGCGAGGACGATGCTGCCCGGAACAACCTCCATCCCATGCGGGACGCGATAATCGAGTGGCCCGAGCGCGGAGTTCAACAGCAGGACGCGGGCGCGGGACATCCCCACCCCTTAAACGCATTTCGGGGAACGGCGAAACCGCTCCCCGAAATATCTTCTGATTCCGTCCACCCGCAAGAGCAGTTACGACGTATGCATGGATCCTGAAACAAGTTCAGGATGACGATCGCAATTTAGATTACATGTGAATCCCGTTCCGACCCCGCACTCGATTCTGCTTGGCCCGCACGATATCGGCCTGTGACTTGTCCAGCATCGCATTCACGCGAGCGACCTCTGCATCGGTAAATCGCCCGCCACTCCGCTCGAGCTGCTTCTTGGTCCGGTCTATGGAATGCTGCTGCGCGGTCAGGCGATCGCGTTCAGCGCGGCTGAGCTTGCCCGAACGCTTGCCCGCGTCGATCTGGCGCTGCTCGTTGAGCTGGCGGGCATCGACGCGAATGTCGGCCTGGGCGACGGTGCCGAGCGAAAGACCAGCCACAGCCAGCGCGATTGTAATTTTTTTCATGTGCTTCGTCCTTGATGGCGTGCTGCCTGTTGGGCAGCCGAGCGACAACGCATAACCGACGCTTTGGGTGCAATCATCCATCGTCGCGCGATTACACCTGTCTTAATGCGCCGGATTTTGGCATGGCCTTTCCGCGAGAACGACCCGGAACAAGCGCAATGCCTTTTTGTTGATTATTCGACGCGAAGTTCGCGAACCTAGGACAGCATCATCATGAAATTTTTTGCCGATACCGCCAATTTCGACGACATTTCCGAACTCGTCGCGATGGGCCTGCTCGATGGCGTGACGACCAACCCTTCGCTGATCGCCAAGTCGGGCGGCCAGTTCGTCGAGGTCGTCAAACAGATTTGCGGCATCGTCGAAGGGCCGGTTTCTGCCGAAGTGGTGGCGACCGATCATAAGGACATGATGCGCGAAGCCGATGTGCTGCGCGCGATCGCCGACAATGTGTGCATCAAGGTGCCGTTGACGATCGACGGGCTGAAGACGTGCAGGGCGCTGTCGAACGACGGCACGATGGTCAATGTCACGCTCTGCTTTTCGGCGAATCAGGCGTTGCTGGCGGCAAAGGCTGGGGCGAGCTTCATCTCGCCGTTCGTCGGACGTCTCGACGATATCGGTTATGATGGCATGGACCTGATTGGCGACATTCGCCTGATCTACGACAATTACGCTTTTGCGACAGAAATCCTCGTCGCCAGCGTCCGCCACCCTGTCCACGTTCTCGAATCGGCCCGGATCGGTGCGGATGTGATGACCGCGCCACCAGCCGTCATCAAGGCGCTGTTCAACCACCCGCTGACTGACAAGGGGCTCGACGGCTTCGCTGCCGATTGGGCCAAGACAGGTCAGACCAAAGTCTGATGCAAGCTGTGATCGCCTATCCCGAGCACCTTTCGCGCGACCGTCGCCGTTCGCCACATACCGTCCGCGCCTATGTGGCGACCGCCGAACGGCTGGTCGAACATCTCGGCGCGGCGCGGGTGCCGACCTCAGTGGAACTGCGGACCTATCTGGCGGGCCGCCGGACCGACGGCATCGGCAACGCCAGTGCCGCGCGCGAACTGTCGGCGATTCGGAATTTCCTGACCTTCGTCGGCGGGGAGGGAGCCGCTCCCAAACTGAAAGGCCCGCGCGTCAAAAAGGGCGTGCCGCGCCCGATCTCGCCCGACGAGGTTGTCGCATTGGCCGAAGACGTCGCCGAACAATCCGCCGAAGCCTGGATTTCCGCGCGTGACTGGGCGGTGCTGATGCTACTCTATGGGGCTGGTCTCCGGATCGGTGAAGCGGTCGGCCTGACCGGCGCAATCCTGCCGCTCGGGGCCGTGCTGTCGGTCACCGGCAAGCGGGACAAGACCCGGATGGTACCGCTGATCCCCCCGGTGCGCGAGGCCGTCGAGGCCTATGCCGCGCTCAGTCCGTGGCCGGTTTCCAGATCGGAGCCGCTGTTCCGGGGCGCACGGGGAGGGCCGCTGAAACCGGAAATCATCCGTCGCGCGGTACAGGCTGCGCGGGGGCGGCTGGGGCTGGCATCGCGGACGACACCCCACGCCCTGCGGCATAGTTTTGCCACGCATCTGCTGGGGCGCGGTGCCGATCTACGGTCCCTGCAAGCACTGCTCGGCCACGCCAGCCTGTCATCAACGCAGATATATACGTCGGTCGATGCGGCGCATTTGCTGGATGTTTACCGCAACGCCCATCCGCACGGATAGGTTCTTCTAATCCGTCATCCTGAACTCGTTTCAGGATCCATGCTTCCGTCGGGACCAATCATGCGGGCATACCGATGGATCCTGAAACGAGTTCAGGATGACGGAGAGGGCAGACGGTGAGAGCTTACCCCTGCAGCCGAGCCTCGATCGCGTCCCATATCATCGCGGAGGTATCGGTCCCGTTGAATTTGTCCATCGCCACGATCCCGGTCGGCGAGGTGACGTTGATCTCGGTCAGCCACTCGCCGCCGATCACGTCGATGCCGACAAAAATCAGACCGCGCTTTTTCAACTCCGGCCCCAGTGCTTCGCAGATTTCGATCTCGCGCGCTGTTAGTTCTGTTTTCGCTGCCGTCCCGCCGACAGCAAGGTTCGAGCGAATTTCACCCTCGCCCGGAATGCGGTTTACCGCGCCAGCGATCACGCCGTCGACCAGCACGATGCGCTTATCGCCCTGAACGACCGTGGGCACGAATGCCTGAACCATATGCGGTTCGACATAGGCGGTGTTGAATACTTCGATCAGCGAGGCGAGGTTTGCGCCGTCGCTACCGATTTTGAAAATCGCCTTTCCGCCATTGCCGTGGAGCGGCTTCAGGACGATCTCGCCATGTTCGGCGAGGAACTTGCGGGCGGCACCGAGCGACCGGGTAATCATCGTCGGCGGCATGAAATGTGCGTAGTCCAGCACGAACAGCTTTTCGGGCGCGTTGCGCACCGACGCCGGATCGTTAGCGATCAGCGTTTCGCCCTGGATACGCTCGAGCAAGTGCGTGGCCGTGATATAGCTGAGGTCGAATGGGGGGTCCTGCCGCATGAAAATCACGTCGATGTCGCTGCCAAGATCAAGAATTAAGGGTTCGCCAGCGGTGAAATGATTGCCCGGTTCGCGTCGCACGGTGACGGGATACGCCATCGCATAGAGGCGCCCGCCCTCCCAGGTGAGATCGGGGGCGAGGTAATGATAGAGTTTATAGCCGCGCGATTGGGCCGAGAGCATGAGCGCAAAACTGGAATCGCCTGTAATGTTCAGGGTTTCCATCGGGTCCATCTGGAACGCTATTCTTAGGGTCATGGGCGGCTCCTAAACCGAGCCAACTCTAATGTCATCCAAGGCGCTATCCGCACCATGCGTTTTCG
This sequence comes from Sphingomonadales bacterium, assembly GCA_028289885.1. Taxonomy (GTDB): domain Bacteria; phylum Pseudomonadota; class Alphaproteobacteria; order Sphingomonadales; family Sphingomonadaceae; genus Sphingomonas_O. The sequence goes on along the minus strand of JAQGKX010000078.1, from coordinate 9,192 downwards.
ATGTGGCGCGGCAAAGTCCGGGGCGCGAGCAGGATGACGTCGATGCGAATGTCGTCGCCGGGTTCGGCAAAGCGCGCCATCAGGATTTCGGCAGCGGCAGCGACACGGCGCAGGCGGAAGTCGTCGATGGCGTAATCGAGTTCGGCAACTGTGGCGCGATGCTTGACCTCTACGAATGCAACCAGTCCGGAGCGCCGAGCAACGATATCAACCTCACCAACGGGTGTGCGGACGCGGGTCGCGAGAATCTTCCAGCCTTTCAGCCGGAGCCAGGTGGCAGCAAAACGCTCGGCACGTCGGCCCCGCTGTTCCGCGGCTTGCCGGGTCATTCTTTCATAGCCAGCGCGCGGGCATATAGCGCGCGCCGGTCCAGCCCGAGACGTTGGGCAACCTCGCTTGCGGCGCGTCCGGTGGGCAGGCGGGTCAGCGCTTCGGCCAACGCAGCATCACCGTCCTCCTCACTGGCCGGAACAGGTTCGCCAGGTGGCGCGACGACGATGACGATTTCGCCCTTCGGCGGCGCGTCGGCGTAGCGTTCTGCCAATTGAGTAAGTGACCCGGTTACGCACTCCTCGAACATCTTGCTCATCTCACGCGCCACTCCGGCTTCGCGGTCGCCGAGAGTTTCGGCCAAAGCCGCAAGGGTCGTGGAAAGGCGTGGACCCGATTCGTAGAAGATCAACGTTGCGCGGGTTGCCGCGATTTCCTCGATGGCTTCGATTCGCGCCTTGGCCTTTGAGGGCAGGAAGCCAATGAACAAAAACCGGTCCGTGGGGAGACCCGCCAAAGTGAGCGCGGCGACGGCGGCGCAGGGACCGGGGATGGTGACGATTGCTATTCCAGCGGCGCGGGCGTCGCGGACAAGTTTATAGCCGGGATCGGAGATTAGTGGTGTCCCCGCGTCGGACACCAGCGCAACCGACTCGGTTCCCATGCGGGCGATAAGCGCGGGACGGACTCCATCGGCGACATGGTCGTGATACGGCACCATCGTCTTGCGGATGCCGATGTGGCGGAGCAGTTTGGCCGTGACGCGGCTATCCTCGACGGCAATGACATCGGCGTTGGACAATATCTCGGCGGCGCGTGGGGACAGATCACCAAGATTGCCGATTGGCGTCGCGACGATGTAAAGACCGGGTTTGAGTGTTGAGTTCATAAGGGTGAGAGCGATGGCAGACGAACAGGCACGCGGGCAAGTGCTTGCACGCGGGGCAGTCGAATACGGCGCGGGGTTGGGGAAGTGGATTGGGCTGGCCACGCTGGCATTACTCGCCGCGTGTCAGGTCGTGCCGAAGGGCAGGCCAGGTGCGGTCGCGCCGCCTCCAATCACCAATCGCCCGGAACCCGTTGGGCCTTCGTTGCCAAGCGATACCGAGCGCCATCGCGTTGCCTTGCTGGTGCCGCTGACCGGTCCAAACGCGGGTGTCGGCACTTCTATTTCCAATGCAGCGAACCTTGCGGTGCTGGATACCGGCGGCAAGAATATCCGCATCACGATGTACGACACGGCAATCGGCGCCGCGGCGGCTGCCCAGCGCGCCATTGCCGAGGGGAACCGAATCATCCTCGGGCCATTGCTTGCCGAGGACGTGCGGACCGTGGCGCCGATTGCGCGGGGTGCGCATGTCCCCCTGATCGCTTTTTCGAACGACACGGGCCTCGCCGGAAATGGCACGTTCGTGATGGGCTATGCACCCGCCCAGTCGATCACCCGCGTCGTCGATTATGCCAAGAGCAAGGGCGTGACGAAGTTTGCCGGACTCGTGCCGGTCGGACTGTACGGCCAGCGATCATCGACGGCGCTGTTGCGGGCGGTCGAATCGAGCGGCGGACAGGTGGTGTCGGTGCAGACGTTCGACCGGACGTCGGGGTCGATGAAGGCAGCGATCACCAAGATGAACGCGGCGTCACCCTATCAGGCGGTCCTCATTGCCGATTCGGGTCGGGCTGCGGTCGCGGCAATCCCACTGATTCGGGCGGGTGCCGGTCGCAGTGCACAGGTGCTCGGGACCGAATTGTGGAACGCGGAGGCTAGCCTTGCCGCCAATCCGGCACTGAAAGGGGCATGGTTCGCGAGCGTTTCGGATGGGTTGTATAACCAGCTTGCAGCGAAATATCGGTCGCGATTCGGACGTTCGCCGTACCGGCTTGCCAGCCTTGGTTACGACGCAGTGCTTCTCGTCACGCGCATCGCCGGTGACTGGCGCGTTGGAGCACCATTCCCGCAGGGCGCACTCAGCGATCCGGGCGGGTTTTCAGGGATCGACGGCGCGTTCCGCTTCAATCGCGATGGCATAGCGGAACGGGCTTTGGAAGTTCAGCAGGCGGGGGCGGGCGGTTTTTCGGTCGTTTCGCCAGCGCCGCACGGCTTCTGACCTCTAGGCAATAATTTCTGGCAGTATGGCATCGAGCAGGAGCGTTCCTTGCTCGGTGACTGTCAGGCGGGTCCCGTCGAGCGTCACCAGCCCGAGCCTTGCAAGGCGATGGACAGCGTTTACGTCGATCGGGCGTTGATCGCCGAAGCGGGCGAGGTCGACGCCTTCGCGCAGGCGCAGGCCCATGAGCAGGGCTTCGGTGGTTTGCTCCCCAGCCGACAATGGCGTCTCACTTTGCAGGCCATGGCCGTTGCGGGTGACGGCGTTCATCCAGTTCTCGGGCTTCTTGTGCCGCGTCGTGGCAAGGCCACCGCGCCGTCCGTGCGCGCCGGGACCGACGCCGACATAATCGTCATAGCGCCAATAAGTCAGGTTGTGCCGACTCTCCGCGCCGGGGCGAGCATGGTTCGATGTTTCATAGCCGGGGAGGCCAGCAGCGTTGGTCAGTTCGCGAGTCATGTCGAACAGGTCGGCGGCGTGGTCGGCGTCCGCGGGGGTCAGTTTGCCCTGCTGGACCAGCGTGGCAAAGCGGGTGCCGGGTTCGATGGTCAGTTGGTAAAGCGACAGATGCTCGGTGCCGAATGATAGCGCGCGGGTCAGTTCGGTTTCCCATTGCGCGATTGACTGGTCGGGGCGAGCGTAGATCAGGTCGAAGCTCACCCGTCCGAAATTCGCCTGCGCGGTGGTGAGCGCGGCGAGAGCTTCGTCGACATTGTGCGCGCGCCCCAGAAAGCGCAGCGTTTCATCGTCTAGCGCCTGCAGCCCGAGGGACGTCCGGTTAACGCCCGCCTTCGCCAGATCGGCGAAACGCGCGGCCTCGACGGAGGACGGATTTGCCTCCAGCGTGATCTCTATATCGGCGGCGGCAATCCAGTGCCCGGTTGCCGCGTCGATCAGGGCCGCGACGGTGGCGGGAGGCATCAGCGAGGGTGTGCCGCCCCCGAAAAATATCGACCCGAGGGTTCGGTCGGGTGTCAGCAATGCCTCGTAGGCGAGATCTGCCAGCAACGCATCCAGCCACGCTGCCTGATCCACCGCCTCGCGGACATGGCTGTTGAAATCGCAATAGGGGCATTTCGATACGCAGAACGGCCAGTGAATATAGAGGGCCAGCGGTCGGGTTAGGACATTGTTCACGGACTGGCTGGCAAGGGAGGTTGTCATGTCGATTGCCCGCTCGCTTACCGGACTATTGCTCGCGCTGCCAATGGCGGTGAGCGTTTCTGCCTCTGCCGCCCCTGCGGGCGTGACGGTATTTGAGGAAATCTCCTACGAAGACGTGCCCGATGAAGGCGCGGCTGACGACCAGCACGAGCCGCAGGAGATTGTCGAGACGTGGGACAATCCGGCGCCGCAACCGCGTGGTGAGGCGCTGTTCCGCGCGACCATGATGCGCGATCATAACCGCGCGCGGGCGGCTGTTTCCGTGCCACCGCTGGTGTGGGAAGCGGGGCTTGCGGCGAACGCGGCAGCTTATGCGGCCACTCTCGCAGCGACCCGGACCTTCGCCCATGCGCGGCGGGTGCCGGGCAAACCGGTTCAGGGCGAAAACCTGTGGATGGGTACGCGGCGGGCCTATGGCTATGCCGACATGACGGGCTCGTGGGTCGATGAGCGCACCGATTTCAAGCGCGGGCTGTTTCCGGATGTTGCCCGGACGAAGTCGTGGCATGAGGTCGGGCATTATACGCAGATCATCTGGGCGGGCACGAAAGCGGTCGGCTGTGCAATGGCGACGAATTCCAGCGACGAGTATCTGGTTTGCAGGTATTTTCCGGCGGGTAACGTCATGGGGCGGGATGTGTTGACGCCGTAATTCGTTCCCCGGCCTACGCCGAGGAACGGCCAATCAAAATACCGCCGCAACCAATTTTGCGAACGCATCGGCACGGTGGCTCATTTCGTGTTTTGCTTGCGGGTCCATCTCGCCGAAGGTCAGCGTCTGCCCGTTGGCGACGAACATTGCATCATAGCCGAAGCCCCGGTCACCACGCGGGGGATTGACCAGCAGGCCATCGACCCGGCCCTGAACCTCGACATCACTGCCGTTCGGCCAGCACAGTGCCAGCGCACAGACGAAATGGGCGTCGCGGCCCGACCCTTTGGGCGCGCGGCCCAGATGTTCTTCGACCAGGCGCATGGCCATGCCGAAGTCCTTCGTCTCGCCAGCCCAGCGCGCCGAGAAAATCCCCGGATCGCCGTTCAGCGCATCGACGCACAGGCCGCTATCGTCTGCCAGCGCCGGCAAGCCCGACAGGTCCGCTGCCTGACGGGCCTTCAACAAAGCGTTGGCGGCGAAGGTCGTGCCGGTTTCCTCGGGCTCGGGCAGGTCAAGCGACGCCGCCGAGATCGGCTCTATGCCATAAGGTTCCAGCAGCGCCCGGATTTCCCGCACCTTGCCGGGGTTGTGGCTGGCGATGACGAGTTTTCCGGGCGCGAGCTTCACCGGCCCGTTGCCTTCGCCTGTGCCGCGAAAATGTCCGTGCAGCCGATGCGGGCGAGGCGGAGCAACCGGAGCAAAGCCTCCTCGTCATAGGTCGCGCCTTCGGCAGTGGCTTGCACTTCGGCGATATTCCCGTCCTCGATCAGCACGAAATTGGCATCGGCATGAGCGTTCGAATCCTCGATATAGTCAAGGTCGAGGACTGGCGTACCTTCGTAGATGCCGCAACTGATCGCGGCGACTTTCTGCTTGATGGGATCGACGGTCAGCTTGCCCTCCGCAAGCAATTTATCGACAGCGAGGCGCATCGCGACCCACCCGCCGGAGATCGACGCGGTGCGGGTGCCGCCGTCGGCCTGGATAACGTCGCAATCGATCGTGATCTGGCGCTCGCCGAGCAGTTTCATGTCCATGACCGAACGCAGCGAGCGTCCTATTAGCCGCTGGATTTCCTGTGTGCGGCCTGACTGTTTGCCCTTGGCGGCTTCGCGGTTGTTGCGGGTGTTGGTGGCGCGGGGCAGCATTCCGTATTCGGCGGTGACCCAGCCCTCGCCCTTGCCGCGCATGAATGGCGGCACTTTCTCCTCCAGGCTCGCGGTGACGAGGACTTTGGTATCGCCGAACGAGATCAGGCACGAACCCTCCGCGTGCTTGGTGAACGCGGGCTCGATGGTGATGATACGCATCTGATCGGGAGTGCGGCCTGATGGGCGCATAAAGACTTGTCCTTCCTAGTTTCTTGGGCGCATCTAGCGGCGGGACTGGCGAACCGCCAGCCATTAGGGGGGATTTCCCATGCGCGTTGTTCTGATGATCATTGGCGTCGTTGCGTTGCTGGCTGGCATATTGTTCACCCTGCAGGGATCGGGCGTCGTTAACTGGCCTTCGAGCAGCTTCATGATCGGCGAGAATGTGTGGCGGACGCGCGGGATCATCATCGCCATCGCCGGGGCCGCGATCATCCTGATTGCCCGTCGTACCGGCAGGCGTTGACGGCAGGGCTTCGCGGCCCGACATAACAGGGGTGGCAGCACCTGTAACCGAATTGACCGACCGCGCGCGCGATGTGTTCCGCATCGTCGTGGAATCGTACATAGAATCAGGTGCGCCGGTCGGATCGCGAACGATATCGAAACTCTCGGGGCTGAACCTGTCGCCCGCATCGATCCGCAACGTGATGCAGGATCTGGAGGAGTTCGGGCTGTTGGCGGCCCCGCACACATCGGCGGGGCGGATGCCGACGGAGACCGGGCTGCGGCTGTTCGTCGATGGCATGATGCAGGCCGCCGAGCCGACGCGCGAGGAGCGCGCGGTGATAGAAAGCCGCCTGTCTGCAGGTGGTCCGGTTGAGGACGCGCTGGCGGCGGCGACCCTTGCGCTATCGGGCCTGTCGTCCTGCGCCGGGCTGGTGCTCGTGCCGACCCGCCAGCCGCGCCTCAAGCAGTTTGCCTTCGTGTCGCTTTCGCAAGAGCAGGCGCTGATCATTCTGGTCGGTGACGATGGATCGGTGGAAAACCGCGTGATCGCCCTGCCCGCGGGGATGAATGCGTCCGCGCTGACCGAGGCCGGAAACTATATGACCGCGCGGCTGTCGGGCATGACCCTGGCGGAGGCTTCGGCAGAGGTCGCCGGGCAGGTGCGTCGGGAACGCGTGGCGCTCGACGAGGCATCGCATACGTTGATCAAGCGGGGCCTTGCGATCTGGTCGCAGGATCAGGCCGCACGTCCGGTTCTGATCGTGCGTGGGCAGGCCAATCTGATCGAGGACGGTGACGCGGCGGCGCTCGAAAGGGTCAGGCAATTGCTCGACGAGATTGAGGGCAAGGAAGAAATCGCCCGCCTGCTCGACAGCGCCCGGAGTGGCTCTGCGACCAAGGTGTTCATCGGTTCCGAAAACAAATTGTTCGCATTATCGGGGTCGTCGGTGATAGCGGCCCCCTATCGCGGTAGCGATGGTCGGGTCGTCGGCGTGGTGGGTGTAATCGGCCCAACGCGGTTGAATTACGCGCGCGTCGTACCGATGGTAGATTTCACAGCACAGAGTTTGACGAGATTAATGGCATGAACGACGAAGAATTGACGGCAGAAGACGCGATGATCGGCGAGGGCGCGCCTTCGGAACCAAACCCAGAAGAGCAGGACCGCACCGCTGCTTTGGAGGCCGAACTGGCTGACGCAAAAGCCGCGACCCTGTACGCTCAGGCCGAAACGCAGAACGTCCGCCGCCGTCTGGAGAAAGAGGCTCAGGACGCACGGGCCTATGCGTCCACCGGATTTGCGCGGGATATCCTGTCGGTCGCCGACAATCTGTCGCGGGCGCTGGATGCTATTCCGGCTGAACTGCGCGACGATGACAAGTTCAAGGGACTGGTCGTCGGTCTCGACGCAACGGGCCGCGAACTGGCGGCGGTGTTCCAGCGCAACGGGATCACGAAGATCGTATCGGTCGGTGAAAAGCTCGACCCGAACCGCCATCAGGCAATGCTCGAACTGCCGAGTGACCTTGAGCCCGGTACGATCGTGCAGGAAATGCAGGCCGGCTACATGATCAAGGACCGCCTGCTCCGTCCGGCGATGGTCGGGGTTGCGAAGGCTGGTTAAACCGCTTTCGCGTTGATGCGGTCGATGCTTTTGCGGGCATCGGCCAGCACACCCATCATCTGCGCGCGCATCGGATGTGAGGCCGGCGATTTATGCATGATGCTGCGAAACTCGCGGAGGGCAGCCTTCATGGCAAGCCGCCCCGACGGGTCGGGAGCGGGGTCGGCGATGAACGAATCGTGCTGATATTCCATGTGAGTATATTGCGGCGGTGATGGTTACCGGGCGGTAAAGATGGTGGTGGTCCGTCATGTCGCCTTTCCGCCCAATAGCGGACCCTAAAGCAATGGTGTAACGTGGTAGGAATGTAGCGCGTCGAGAGGTAGAATGCTCATATTTTGGTGGACGGGGAAGGGCTATCTGACGCCGGTAATCCTGTTTGGTGTGTTCATCCTATTCGGCGTGATTTTGCAAGCTGGGCGACCGGTCATTCCAGACCGCCCTTGGTTCTGGGGCTTGGCTTTGCTCGCAGCTGCCGGGACAAATTGGTACGTCGGACGCAGAGAGAACGCGAAGAAAATTGCCGCAATTCAGTCGATCCGTTTTCGTGACAGGCTCATTTACCGAGCACGAAACAAGTTCATGTCTCTACCTTTTGAGTCTTGGTCGGTACCGCTCGCAAGCGGCGGGCTGATAGCAATCGCTTACAGCCTCATCAATTAAAATCTCAAGTTCGCTGCCACCAACTCCGATATTCATATCCACTCAAACGGCAACAGCGACTCATAAGTCGCCAACCCTGGCTTCCCCGCCACCAAGCCACCCTGCCGCAACATAAAAGCATGCCGCACGATCTCCGCCTGTTGCTCGACTCCATAGCGCGAAAACGGCTTCCCCGGCTCGATGACGTAATCATACCGGCAAAACGGGTGGCGCATCATCATCAGCCACCATCGCCCGCTGCGAGCGACCTGCCAGACGTGCGTCATCTCATGAATGAACAGGCCCTGTTCGCTCAGATGCCCTTCGCAAAAGTCCTCGCAATACAGGCTGCCCTTTGGATGGAACCAGATGTCGCCATCGGGAGCCATCGCGGTATTTTTCGGCTGGAAGAAAATCCACTTCGCATTGTGCAGCCTGACACGGTCGTAATCGATCGTGTCACCGAACACCGACATCGCCAGCGAAGTTTCGGCGCGGGTCAGGGGGCGGGAACTCATGCGCGCGTCACTGCTCTCCCGGACGGAGCAGCTCCGCGTTCGCGACGATGCGGTTTCCGCTCGCAAAGATAAACGTGATTGGCATCGTGCGCGGGGGCTGCAGTGCGGGGTTCACGTCGAAAAACATGACATGCTTGCCCCCCGATTCGAACTTCACCATTGCCTTGGCGGGGATTACGACGCCGCTGGTAATCGGCTTCATCGAGGCCATGCCACCATGAGCCATCGACTCATGCATTTCGGCTCGGATCGCGTTTTCGGACGTGACCTCGATCAACCTGTCCGCGACCGGTCCGCCATGCACGGTGAAATAAGCCGCCGCCGGCCCACGCGGCACGGCGGGCAGGCGCACCGACGCATCGGTGACGTTCAGCACCGGCTTTTCCTTACACCCGCCCAGCGCCAGTGCTGCCAGCGCAACGATCCCGAATATCCGCTTCATCGACGTGCCCTTTGGTTCCATTGTGTGACAGCTAGTGCCCGGCGGTTCTTGCGACAAGCCAAACGCCCCCTATATCCGCAACAGAAACAATCAACTCGGGTGCCGCTGCGCATCCACAGCATCATGGGGAAAACATGGCTAAAGTTATCGGGATCGATCTGGGTACGA
>JAQGKX010000051.1 GCA_028289885.1 Sphingomonadales bacterium | reverse complement strand
CCTGCGTAAGCTGGTCTGCCCTTATCATGCATGGACTTATGATCTGGATGGCGGGCTGACCGGCGTGCCCCTGAAAAGCACGTATCCGGGGCTGGACCAGAGCAAACTTGGGCTGGTGCCGGTCGATCTGGAAATTTTACAGGGATTCCTGTTCGTCCGGCTCGACGACGATGGCGGGCCGTCGGTCGCGCAGATGATGGCACCTTATCTCGAGGACCTGCTGCCCTATCGGTTCGAGGATTTGCGCGCACTTGGCAGGGTGACCTTGCGCGAGCGGCGTGTGAACTGGAAGAATATCGGCGATAATTATTCCGACGGCCTCCACATTGTCGTTGCCCACCCCGGTCTGAAGCGGCTGATGGGCAATGGCTATGGCGTCGAGGCCGCGCCGTTCGTCGATAAATTATGGGGTCCGATCGCGGACGGGGAATCCCAGAATCCGTCCGAGCGCGCGTATCAGAAATTCCTTCCGCAGGTTCCGCACCTGCCGCCCGAACGACAGAGATTATGGACGTATTTCAAGCTGTGGCCAAACTTCGCCTTCGACATCTACCCCGACCAGATCGACTTCATGCAATGGATCCCGGTGTCGCCGACGCAAACGCTCATCCGCGAGATTGCCTATGCCATCCCCGACGATCGGCGGGAAATGCTGGCGGCGCGATATCTGAACTGGCGGATCAACCGACAGGTCAATGCGGAGGACACCGTGCTGGTCGGTCGCGTTCAGCAGGGCATGGCGTCGCAGAGTTTCACCGTCGGGCCGTTAAGCGAAAACGAGGTGGCGCTGCGAAACTTCTGCCGCAAGATGCGACACGCAATTCCGGAGGCAAGGCAGCATCGCGCGCCTGCTTCCGGCTGGGGTCCGGGGAAATAAGATGACCGACAAATATGACGCAATAATCATCGGCGGGGGCCACAACGGCCTCGTCTGTGCATTTTATCTGGCGCGCGCGGGATATAAGGTCCGCATTCTCGAGCGCCGAGCGATCGTCGGCGGCGCGGCGGTGACCGAAGAGTTCCATCCGGGCTTTCGCAACTCGACCGCCAGCTACACCGTCAGCCTGCTCAATCCCAAGGTTATCGCGGACATGAAGCTGGTCGACCACGGCTACCGCGTGATCGAGCGACCGGTCTCCAATTTCCTGCCGCAAGAGGATGGCCGCTATCTGAAACTGGGTGGGGGTCTGGAGAAGACACAGGCGGAGTTTCGCAAATTCTCCGACCACGATGCCGACGTGCTGCCAGCCTATTATGCGGCGCTTGAGACAGTGGCCGATGTGCTGCGCGACCTGTCGCTTCAGGCTCCGCCGAACGTTGGCGATGGGTATAAGACGTTCATCGACGCGGCAAGGCAGGGGCGCGGCATGTTGAAACTCACGCTCGAACAGCAGCGTGATGTGCTGGACCTGTTCACCAAGAGCGCCCGGACTTTCCTCGACGGCTGGTTTGAAAGCGAGGCGGTCAAGGCGGCGTTCGGTTTCGACGCGGTGGTCGGCAATTATGCCAGCCCCGACACGCCGGGATCGGCCTACGTCTTGCTGCACCATGTCTTTGGTGAGGTGAACGGCAAGAAGGGCGCATGGGGCCATGCGGTGGGCGGAATGGGCGCGATCACGCAGATCATGGCCAAAGTCTGCAAGGAGATGGGCGTCGAGATCAGCCTCGAAGCGCCGGTCGCAAGGGTGATCGTAGATGGCGAGCGGGCGGTCGGCGTCAGGCTGGAAGGCGGCGAGGAAATTTTCGCCGCCAGCATCGTTGGCAATGTCGGGCCGCGGTTACTCTACGAACGGCTGTTCGACCCCGCCGACCTGCCCGCAAATTTCTTGCGCCGGATCGGAACATTCAAGACGGGCAGCGGCACATTCCGCATGAACGTCGCTTTGTCGATGCTCCCGAGTTTTACTTGCCTGCCTGAGGAAGGCGAACATTTGCAATCGGGCATTATCCTTGCGCCGACGCTCGATTATATGGACCGCGCATTTCTCGACGCCAAGAAGTTCGGCATGTCGAAGGAGCCTATCGTCGAAATGCTGATCCCCTCGATCATCGACGATAGCCTCGCGCCTCCGGGCCAGCACGTGGCAAGCCTGTTCTGCCAGCAATTCGCGCCGGTCCTGCCCGATGGGCGTAGCTGGGATGACGAGCGCGAGACGGCGGCGGACCTGATTATCGACACGGTGGAAAAACACGCGCCGGGGTTCCGCGCATCGATCGTCGGGCGACAAATCCACTCGCCGCTCGACCTCGAGCGCAAGTTCGGGCTGATCGGTGGCGACATCATGCACGGCAATATGTCGCTCGATCAACTATGGTCGGCGCGACCCATGCTGGGGCATGGCGCCTATCGCGGGCCGCTTAAGGGGCTGTACATGTGCGGGGCTGGTACGCATCCGGGCGGGGGCGTGACGGGCGCTCCGGGGCATAATGCCGCCCGCGAAATCATTGCCGACCATTCACTGTTTGGCCGGTTGCGCGGCAGGGGCTAGAGGCCCGCTAAATTCAAGTTCAGTCCGGAGAATGTCATGAAGACCCGTGCCGCCGTAGCATTCGAAGCCAAGCAGCCACTGGAAATCGTCGAGGTGGATCTGGACGGGCCGCGCGCCGGTGAGGTGCTGGTCGAGATCATGGCGACGGGCATTTGCCATACCGATGCCTATACGCTCGACGGGCTGGACAGTGAGGGCATCTTTCCGTCGATCCTCGGCCATGAAGGCGCAGGTATCGTGCGCGAGATCGGCGCGGGCGTGACCAGCGTCGCGGTCGGCGATCACGTCATCCCGTTGTACACACCCGAATGTCGCCAGTGTAAGTCGTGCCTGTCGGGCAAGACCAACCTGTGCACCGCGATCCGCGCGACGCAGGGCAAGGGCGTGATGCCAGACGGCACCAGCCGCTTCAGCTACAAGGGCCAGTCGATCTTTCACTACATGGGCTGTTCGACATTCTCGAACTTCACCGTGCTGCCAGAGATTGCCGTCGCCAAAATCCGCACCGACGCACCCTTCAAGACAAGCTGCTATA
>JAQGKX010000048.1 GCA_028289885.1 Sphingomonadales bacterium | reverse complement strand
CCGACCGCGTCGGCTTCGTCCACGCGCTCGCCACTTTGCCGAAACACCCCGAAAGCGTCCCCGTCAACGCGCTGGTCCCGGTACGCGGCACGGTGCTCGGCGACATGCTCGCCGACACTCCGATGGCCAAACTCGACGACATCGAGTTCGTCCGCACCATCGCCGTCGCCCGCATCGCCATGCCGCTCAGCATGGTCCGCCTGTCGGCAGGTCGCGAAAGCATGAGCGACGCGACACAGGCGCTCGCCTTCATGGCGGGCGCGAACAGCATCTTCACCGGCGATAAATTGCTCACCACCGACAACGCAGGCGATGGCGCGGATAACGCCCTGTTCGCAAAGCTTGGGCTGAAGCCAATGGAAGGTGCCGAACCGATGCGGGTCGCTGCCGAATAACCCCCGACGATCATATTCTTGACCGCCATAAATTAACGGAAACCCGCCAACGTGTTCAAAAAAATCCTGATCGCCAACCGTGGCGAAATCGCTTGCCGGGTTATCCGCACCGCCAAGAAAATGGGCATCGCCACCGTGGCGGTCTATTCGGACGCCGACGCGCGCAGCCCGTTCGTGTTGATGGCCGATGAAGCCGTCCACATCGGCCCCTCCCCCGCCGCGCAGTCGTACCTGCTCGCCGACAAGATCATCGAAGCGTGCAAAGCGACCGGGGCCGAAGCCGTCCATCCCGGCTATGGGTTCCTGTCCGAACGCACGTCGTTCGCCCAAGCCCTTGCCGACAACGGCATTGCCTTCATCGGGCCCCCTATTGGCGCGATCGCCGCGATGGGCGACAAGATCGAGTCCAAAAAGCTGGCGAAAGCCGCAGGCGTCTCGGTTGTCCCCGGCTTCGTCGGTGAAATCGACAGCACCGAACACGCGGTCGAGATCGCGGGCGGCATCGGCTATCCCGTGATGATGAAGGCATCCGCAGGCGGCGGCGGCAAGGGCATGCGCCTCGCCTGGTCCGAACAGGACGTCCGCGAAGGGTTCGAAGCCACCAAGCGCGAAGGGCTCGCCAGTTTCGGCGACGACCGCGTCTTCATCGAAAAGTTCATCGTCAGCCCGCATCACATCGAAATCCAGATATTGGGCGATCAGCATGGCACCATCCTGTACCTGGGCGAACGCGAATGTTCGATCCAGCGCCGCCACCAGAAGGTCGTCGAGGAAGCGCCATCACCTTTCGTCACGCCCGAAATGCGCAAGGAAATGGGCGAACAGGCCGTCGCCCTCGCCCGCGCGGTCGGCTATTATTCGGCAGGAACCGTCGAACTGATCGTCGGTGCTGACAAGAGCTTTTACTTCCTCGAAATGAACACCCGGCTTCAGGTCGAACATCCCGTCACCGAATATATCACCGGCGTCGATCTGGTCGAACAGATGATCCGCGTTGCTTACGGCGAAAAGCTGCCGATGACGCAGGATGACGTCAAACTCACCGGCTGGGCAATCGAAAACCGCGTCTATGCCGAGGACCCGTATCGTGGTTTCCTGCCATCGACCGGGCGTCTTGTGCGCTACCAGCCACCAGAGGAAACCGGCGGCGTCCGCGTCGATGACGGCGTGAAGGAAGGCGGCGAAGTCTCGATCTTCTACGATCCGATGATCGCCAAGCTCATCACCTACGGCGAAACCCGCGAAGAGGCGATCGACAAGCAGATCCTCGCGCTCGACCAGTTCGAGTTGGAAGGCGTCGGCCATAATCTCGACTTCCTCTCTGCGATCATGCAGCACCCCCGCTTCCGCGCGGGCAACCTGACGACGGGCTTCATTGCAGAGGAATATCCCGACGGCTTTCACGGTGCGCCCGCGTCCGCCGACCTGCTCCGCTCGCTCGCCGCCATCGCAGCGTTCGCGGCCACAGCTGAAGCCGACCGCGCCCGCCGCGTCGACGGACAACTCGGCAAGCGCCTGTCGCCACCCTGTTCGTGGCAGGTACTCATTGACGGCACCACACATGACGTGACCCTAAACGGTGACGACATCACGGTGGACGGCGTTCCCCTCGACCTCGACATGGAATACACCCCCGGCGACCGGCTCATTGACGCCGAAATCGGTGACGAACCGCTCGCCGTGAAAATCCTGCGCACCCGCGCCGGATTCAAGCTGACCACACGCGGGGCCAGCCATGCCGTCCGCGTCCTGCCCGCGCACATCGCTCCGCTGGCGCTGCACATGATCGAAAAGATCCCGCCCGATATGTCGCGTTTCCTGCTTGCGCCAATGCCGGGTCTGCTCGTCGCGCTCCACGTCGAGGCCGGTGAAAAGGTCGAGGCTGGACAGCCGCTCGCCGTTGTGGAGGCCATGAAGATGGAAAACATCCTCCGCGCCGAAAAGTCTGGCACCGTCAAAAGCCTGAGCGCCGCGGCGGGAGACAGCCTTGCGGTCGATGCGATCATTCTGGAAATGGAATAAATCGCCGTCTCGGACGGAACTACCGGTTTGCCCATGACTTAAAGTCGTGCAAATACAAAAGCTCGCCATTTGGAATCACGCCATCCGACAGATTGCCGTCCTCCCCTACCGAACCGACGACGCTTCACGCGTCAGTATATTACTGGTTACATCCCGGGGGACCGGTCGTTGGGTGGTGCCGAAGGGCAACCGGATTGCGGGGCTGTCCCCTCATGCCGCGGCCGCGCATGAGGCCGAAGAAGAAGCCGGGGTGCTTGGTGCCGTCTGCCCGACGCCGCTCGGAAGCTTTCGCTACCGAAAGACCCGCACCAACGGGGCCTCGTTAATGGCAGATGTTTCGCTGTTCCCGTTCGCAGTCACCGAAGAACTCGACGACTGGCTTGAATCGGGTGAACGCGAACGTCGCTGGTTCCGGCTGGAGGAAGCAGCGCAGGCGGTTAACGAACCCGATTTGGCCGCGTTGATCCGTGGTTTCCGTACGAGCGACTGCGAGACGCTGACGGAGCGGGCAAAAAAGGAAGAAATCGGCGCGACGCGTCTTGGGGGTAATTCGATGTTTCGCTGGTTCCAGTCGATGATGCCAAAACAGGGCAATTTTTTCAACCTGTTCGAGGCTCACACCGCGACACTGATCGGTGGTGCGGATGCGCTTGCCCGGCTGCTTCAGGGCGGCCCCGGCATGAACGACCATATCAAGGAAATTTTCCAGCGCGAGCACGAGGCCGACGACATCACGCGCGAAGTCCTGCAAAGCGTCCGCCGCACTTTTATCACGCCATTCGACCGGAGTGCCATCACCAGCCTGATCGGCGTGATGGACGATGCCATCGATCAGATGAACGGCACCGCCAAGGCCATCGAGCTTTATGAGGTCAAGACGTTCGAACCGCAGATGCGCGACATGGCGGGCATCATTGTCGATGCCGCACGCGTCACCGCCGAGGCCATCCCCCTCCTCCGCGACGTGGCAAAGAACGCCGGACGCCTCCACGACCTGACCGAGCGCCTCGTCACGATGGAGGGCCATGCCGACGAAATCCACGATCGCGGGCTGAAGGAACTGTTCAAGGCCAACGCCGAGTCCCCGATGCAATTCGTCGTAGGCCGCGAAATCTACACCCATCTGGAACGTACCATCGACCGGTTCGAGGACGTCGCAAACGAGATACAGGGTCTCGTGATCGACCACGCTTAAGTGATGCATTCCTCCAAAAAAGTCCCCCATCCTGAACTTGTTTCAGGATCCATCGGTACACTCGCAAGGTCGGTTCCGACGGAGGCATGGATCCTGAAACGAATTCAGGATGACGGACGCGGGGTTGTCACCACCGCCCCCTCCAATCCAAGTCACAAAGCCTGATGCACGAAGCCACTCTCGCATTCCCGTTGCTCGTCGCCCTGATCGCAATCGCGCTCGGCTTCGACTTTCTCAACGGTCGCAACGATGCCGGTAACGCTATCGCCACCGTGGTCGCCACACGCGTCCTGTCACCCGGCCGCGCCGTTGCCTTCGCCGCATTCTTCAACTTCGCGGCGATCTTCGTGTTCGGCCTTCATGTCGCCGAAACCGTCGGCAAGGGCATCGTCGATGCCAGCATCGTCACCCCCGCCGTCGTCTTCGGCGCGCTGATCGGCGCAATTTGCTGGAACATGATCACCTGGTGGTTCGGCATCCCGTCCTCTTCCAGTCACGCGCTTGTCGGCGGGTTGCTCGGCGCGGGCACTGCAAAGGCGGGCTTTGGCGCAATAGTCTGGTCGGGTGTTTCGAAAACCGCCTTCGCCATCGTCCTGTCGCCGACCCTTGGCATGATCATGGCGCTGTTGCTTGTGCTGATAACGTCTTGGCTGTTCGTCCGCTTCACGCCCACCGGAGCCGACAAATCCTTCCGTCGCCTGCAACTCGTTTCTTCGGCGCTGTTCTCGCTCAGTCACGGCGGAAATGACGCGCAAAAAACGATGGGCATCATCACCGTCCTGCTGTTCTCGCAGGGGCTGCTCGGCCCGGTCTTCCACGTTCCGATCTGGGTGATGATCAGTTGCTATCTTGCCATCGCGCTCGGCACGCTGACCGGCGGCTGGCGCATCATCGAGACGATGGGATCGAAGATCACTCGCCTGACCCCGCACCAGGGTTTTTGCGCCGAAGCCGGTGGCGCGACCGTCATCTTCGCGGCGTCGTTTCTTGGTATCCCCGTCTCGACCACGCATACGATCACCGGTGCCATCGTCGGCGTCGGAGCCGCCCGCCGCGCGTCGGCTGTCCGTTGGAACATCGCAAGCCGGATCGTCATCGCATGGGTGGTGACGATCCCGGCCTCGGCCGCAATTGGAGCAATTTGCTTCGAAGTGACCCGCCTGTTCGACTAGTCTTCACCGGCGCAAGCAGGCCCGGCCCTCAAATCCCGCCGAGGAAGTCTCGCTTGCCAAGTTCCACGCCCTTATGCCGCAGAATCGCATAAGCCGTGGTCACATGGAAAAAGAAATTGGGAAGGACGAAGTGCAGCAGATAGTGCTGCCCCGTGAATTTCATTTCGTTTTCGGCGATTTTCAGGACGATCTCTCGTTCTTCACTCCCGTCGATGCTCGCCGCCGGAACGCTCTCGATAAATGCGACCGTCTTGGTGATCCGTTCTTTCAACTCCAAAAACGTCGTTTCAGTGTCCGCGAAGGCCGGAGATTCGATACCGGCCAGTCGCGCCATGCCCCCCTTCGAACCATCGCTGGCGATCTGCACCTGCTTGGCAAAATTCAGCATATCGGGAGCCAGCCGTGCGTCGATGAAACTGGCTTCGTCCAGCTCACCCGCCTTGGCAAACACCTCAGCTTTTCCAATAATCGCAGTCAGAGCCGCGAACTGGCGCAGGAAGATCGGCGCGGACGCCTGGTACATGGATAACGGCATCGGGACCCCTTTGATGGCAATAGGGAGTCCCTACGGCGATCAGAACTCGACGTCGAGTTCCTCCAGTTCTTCCGGCTCTGCCCGCGCCGCAGCGGTCCATTCGACCATCGGCGGCCATGCGCTGATCGTTGCGCAATAGGCGGCACTTTCGGGCGTCATTTTCACCCCATAGGTCAGGAAGCGCCGCGTTACCGGCGCGAACATCGCGTCGGCCACCGTCGGCTCCGCCCCGAACAGATACGGTCCGCCATAACGCGACAGACACTCCGCCCAGATCGTCTCGACTCGCTCGATATCGGGCTTGGCTCCGGCAAAAATCCGGAAGTTCACATGATGCGATTTCAAATTCATCGGCAGCGCCGATCGAAGATTCGAAAACCCCGAGTGAATCTCGCCCGACACAGAGCGGCAATGCGCGCGCGCGACAATGTCCTTGGGATAAAGCCCCGCATCGGGCAGCACCTCGTTCAGATATTCGGCAATCGCCAGCGTATCCCAGACGCTGACCCCCTCATGCGTCAGTCGCGGGACCAGCACCGACGGCGACAAGAGCAGCAGTTCGGCGCGGTTCTGCGGATCTGCGATCGACACCGACTGCTCCTCGATATCAAGATCGGCCAGCTTGCACAGCAGCCACCCTCGCAACGACCAGGATGAATAGGTTTTGCTCGACATCGTCAATAACGCGCGTGCCATCTGGGCCTCCTGAAACCATATCCGCCACCGGTGAAATTTATTCCATGACGCGACGCAGCAATTAATGCATTAATTCGTTGGAAGGGGAAGCGCCGATCGGTGTCTTTCCGCAGATAGAGGCCATCATGACTTCATTATACGGTGTTTTTCAGGCCTGGACCGACGCGATGACGCCCTTGCGCGGTGCCGCACAGACCATCGTCAAGATGCAGGAATCCATGGGCGCGTTCGGCAAAATGCCGATGGTTCGCAATTACTTCGCGATGCTCGACGTCACTGGTAATGCGCAGGTCACGCATGCCCGCCCGGCGTTCGACATTACGAGTGTGGAGGTTGGCAACCGCATCGTATCCGTCCGCGAAGAAATTGCGCTGGCCCTGCCATTTGGCAATCTCCTGCATTTTGCCAAGGACGATGTGGATACGCCCCAGCCTAAAATGCTGGTCGTAGCACCGCTGTCAGGCCATTTCGCGACCCTGTTGCGCGATACCGTTCAGGTGCTGCTCCGCGACCACGACGTCTATATCACCGACTGGGCCAACGCCCGCGACGTGCCGCTGAGTGCCGGCAAGTTCGGTCTCGACGACTACATCGATTATACCATCCGCTTTATGGAGGAAATCGGCCCGCGTCAGCATGTCCTTGCCGTCTGCCAGCCCTGCGTCACGACACTCGCTGCCGTCGCGATCATGGCCGCCGACAAGAACCCTGCCCAGCCAGCGACGATGACGCTGATGGGTGGTCCCGTCGATACGCGCATATCGCCGACCGTCGTCAACGATCTCGCGACCGCCAACCCCATCGAATGGTTCCGCGAAAAGCTGATATCGGTCGTGCCCGCCCGCTTTGCGGGAGCGGGGCGCAAGGTCTATCCGGGCTTCCTGCAACTGACTGCGTTCATGGCAATGAACAAGGATCGGCACACCAGCCAGCACCGCAAGCTTTATCACTTGCTTGTCGAGGGTAAGGTCGAGCAAGCCGCCGTCATTCAGGATTTCTATCACGAATATTTCGCCGTCCTCGACATGGATGCCGATTTCTACCTCGAAACCATAGAGAGCGTCTTTCAGGAAACGCTGCTCGCTCGCGGGCTGCTGGAACATCGCGGCAAGCTGGTCGATCCCGGAAAAATCAAGCGCACCGCGCTCCTGACGGTGGAAGGCGAACGCGACGATATTTGCGCCGTCGGCCAGACCGCAGCCGCACACGATCTGTGTTCGGGGCTTCGACCCCATCTGAAGCGCCACCACCTTCAGCCCGGCGTCGGTCATTACGGGCTGTTTGCAGGGCAGAAGTGGGAGCATCAGGTTTACCCGCAGATACGGAACCTCGTGCTTGCGATGAACTAGAAGTGATTTAGCGGCTGAACCACCTGCAGGCCCCGAGAGTCGTCACTGCCCTGACCAGCAAACCGCCTTTCAACCTTCGCCATCAGCCGTAGCTTCACGAAATTCCACGCTCAAAACCTCGATCGCATCGGTCTTGCCTGCAAAGTCGGCAAAATCACCCTCGGCCAGCCCCATGATTGCGCGCACCACCGGCGCGGTGAACGCCAGTCGGCCCTCGCCAGGCTCGGCCTCATCGACGCCGACGATATCGACGGTCTTTTCCGTACCGTTCAAAAGGAACCGGACCCGCGACCCGAAACCAACATGCCCCTCCGGCGGTGGCAGGGAAAACTGCGCCGTCGCCAGCCGGGTCCGCCAATACCGCAGGTCGCGCTTCAGCTTCAGTAGCGCTTCGGCCTCATAGGTCTTCTCGATCGGCGAGCCGCTATCGACTACGGCCCGTTCCAGTTCAACAACGCGTCCGGCGATCAGCGCACGCCCTCTTGCGGTGACAAGGTTCGGACCCACCGGGATCGGCACCTCGAACTTCGGCTCGAGATGCTCTTCATCACTTTCACGGCGGAACGCTACGCTCATTGGTTGGTCCTGTCTGAATATGGAATGCAGGCATAACTGCGTCAACGCGTACAACAACCCCATCGGGAGCCTGAATGTTCATTGATTTCGACCATTTGATCCGCGTCTATGGCGGTCTGGCGGTATTCGCAGGCGCGGCGCTGGAGGGCGAAGCCGCCGTCACCGCGGGAGGATTTCTCGCGCATCGCGGCATGATCAATCCCTATCTCGCCGCAGCTTGCGCCTTCGCGGGTTCGGTTGCCGCCGACCAGATCGTCTTTTTCATTGCGCGTTTCCATCGTGAAAATCGCTTCATCGAACGCACCCGGCAACGTCCCGCCTTCACCCGCGCAATCCGGTTTATCGAAACCCGGCCTGTCCTGTTCTGCACGGTTTTTCGGTTTATCTACGGCATGCGCATTGCAGGTCCCATCGCGATTGGCGTGTCGCGCGTGCCCACGCTCCAGTTCGTGCTACTGAACCTGATATCCGCCGCACTCTGGGCGAGCATCTTCACATTCATCGGCTACCGCTTCGGCAGAACCTTCGAAATCATCGTCGATCGGATCATCTCAAACCCCTGGGTCATGGGATCGGTCGCTGCGATCGTCGTAACGGCGGTGTTTATTTTTGTGCGTCGCCACAAAATCGCGCGCCATTCATCCGGTGGAAATATCTAGCATCGCATGCGTAACGACGCGGCAACAAGACAGTGCCAGATTGTAAGGACTGCTAATGCGTCGCAATGTCTCGCTCTATCGACATGGTTCGGTTATGGGGCTGTCACGTTCCACCCTCCCTTTCAATCTGCGAGCATGATGATTCCAAAATCAACGACCGCGCGCTTGATGCAGGCTAGTGTCCTGACGCTGTCCATGACCATGGTCGGGCCATCGTTGGCGACCGCGCAATCCGCTCCTGTGCAGCCGTCGACCAACGCCGACGCAGAGGACGAAAGGTCCCATCCCGACATCGTCGTCACCGCGCCACGGCTGTCGGGAGCCGTCGTCAGCGATATCCCGCCCGAACTCGAACTTGATGAAGCCGCTGTCGAAAGTTATGGCGCATCGTCGATTGCGGAATTGCTCGATTCACTGTCGCCGCAAACGACCTCGGGGCGTGGCCGTGGCGGTGGAGGTCCCGTCGTCCTGCTCAACGGCCAGCGCATTTCTGGCTTTGCCGAAATCCGCGACCTCCCGCCGGAGGCAATCCTGCGCGTCCAGATATTGTCGGAGGAGGTCGCGCTGAAATTCGGCTATGCCGCCGATCAGCGCGTGGTGAACTTCATCCTGAAGCCTGATTTCAAATCGGTCACCGGCGAAGGCAAATATACCCGATCGACCGGCGGCGGTGCCGGGCAATCCGAACTGCTAGCGACCGGCGTGCGCATCGCCAAGTCGGCGCGAACGCAGCTTACGGTCGATTACAACCACACCGATTCGCTGTTCGAGAGCGAACGCGGCATTGTTCAGCGAACACCGAACCAGGCGGCGTCGCTTGCCGGTAACGTGTATGGGCAGCCCGCTGGAGGGCAGATTGACCCGGTCCTCAGCGTCCTTGCCGGGACTCCAGTGTTTTCGGCAGCAGTGCCGGCTTCGCTCGGCGACCGCGCACCGACGCTTGCCGATTTTGTCAGCACGGCCAACCAGCCGGGCCAGACCGGGCTGGGTGATTATCGCACCCTGTTGCCTGCGACCGACGATTTGAAGATCAACGCGGTCGTGGCGCGGCCATTGACCGACAAGATTTCCATGTCGTTGAACGGCACCTATACACTGACCAAGGGCCGTTCGTTCTTCGGCCTGTCGTCTGCGGCGGTCACTGTTCCTGTCAGCCAGCCCTATTCGCCTTTCTTGCAGCCGGTGACGTTGCTCCGCAACTATGGATCGGCGCTTGCCCGCGACACCCGGTCAGATACGCTGCATGGAGGCCTGACGGTCAACGGCAACATCGCGAAATGGCAATGGACCGTGACCGGCAATTTCGATCATATCATCAGCAGTACCGGGACGGACAGCGGCATAGACGTCGCCGCATTGCAGGCCCGGGTCGGCATCACCGACCCGACGTTGGCGGTAAATCCGTTTTCGTCGTCCTTCTCACCCGCCCTGGGCCAGCGTGATGCGGCACGCTCACAGTCGGATTCCAGCAACGGCATCTACACCATGTCGGGTCCGCTTCTTGAACTCCCCGCAGGTGCCATCCGGGCCACCGTTCGCGCCGGGTTTGCGACCCAGCACCTCGACAGTTTCGCCGATCGTGCCGGTAATATATCGCAAGCCGATCTTTCTCGAAACGAGGGCAATGGTCGCATCAACGTCGACATCCCCCTGACCAGCCGCGACCGCGATATCGGCGCGGCTATCGGCAATCTGACGCTCAACGGCAACATTGCCTACCGCCAGCTGTCCGATTTCGGCTCGCTGGTCAGCTATGGCTATGGCCTCAACTGGTCGCCGATCAAGGGCCTGACGGTGCTCGGCACCGTGATCGCGGACGAAGCCGAACCGACGATCCAGCAACTCGGCAATCCAATGATCCAGACGCCGAACGCTATTACCTATGACTATACGCGCGGCGAATCGGTGAACATCACGCAGGTCAGCGGTGGCAACACCGGCCTTTTGACCGAGAAGCGTCAGGACTTTAAACTTGGCCTGACGTACCAGCCTCCCAAATTCACCGACCTCCAGCTTAGCGCGAACTTCCTTCGTAACCGCAGCACCAATCCGGTTGCCGATTTTCCGACCCTGACCCCCGAAGTCGAGCGCGCCTTCGCTGGTCGCGTGACGCGCGATGCCAGCGGGCGTCTGATTGCGATCGACACGCGATCCATCAACTATGCCGCCACCCGCAGCAACGTCCTGCGCGTCGGTTTCAACTTCAGCCACAGCTTCGGCAAACAGGCGCGTGGGCCGATGGAGGGTATGGGTCGCCCTCGCGGACAGGGTGGTGGCCCCGGCGGACCAGGTGGCGGCGGGGGCCGCGCAGGTGGCGGCGGTCCGGGCGGCGGTTTCGGCGGGCGAGGCGACGACTCGGGCGGACGCTGGCAGGTTTCGATCTACGACAGCATCAAGCTTATGGACCAGGTCGTCATTCGTAACGACTTGCCGACACTCGACCTTCTCAACGGCAGCGCGATCGGCAGCGGCGGGTCATCGCGGCATAGTTTCGACCTCGACGCGGGCTGGTTCAACAAGGGGCGGGGCTTGCGCCTGAAGGGCAGTTATCAGACCGGCAGCACGGTACTCGGTGGCCTGACAGGCACCGGATCGACCGCTCCCGACCTGTTCTTCGGGGGACTGGCGACGTTCAACGCGCAAGCCTTCCTGAACTTCGACAGCCGCAAAAAACTGGTGACCGCCGCGCCGTTCCTCGCGGGCAGCCGCTTACGCTTCAGCGTCGACAATATCACCAACGCCATTCGCAACGTCCGCGATTCAAACGGCCTTGTACCGCTGAGCTATCAACCCGGTTTCCTCGACGCGCGGGGTCGCACGGTCCAGATCAACTTTCGCAAGAAATTCTAAAGCGCGGTTTTCGTCACCAGCCTGCGGGTCAGGAACTTGATCGCGGTATAGGCCACCAGCGCGACCAAAGCGCCACCGATCATGTCGGCGAGATAATGCGTGCCTTCGACCGGGATCGACAGCAGCATCGCGCAATTCACGGCGATCAACGGCCAGCGCAGCACCCGGACCGGCCATGCCGTCAGCATGAACAGCACTGCGCTCGTGGTGTGGAAGCTAGGGGCGCAAACCAGTCCCTTCAGTGCGCCGAGGCTGACCTGCTGGACCGCTCCGCTGCGCAAGACCGGGATCAATTCGGACTGATACAGCGCGCTGGTCGGCATGTACGGGATCGGTCCATGAACGAGGAAAGCCAGCGGCCCCTCCGCCGGGAACGCCATGAACAGCATCAGCGTCAATATCGCCGCGACCCAGAATGCGGCGATGAACGCCCGCGCCTCAACCTTGCGATCGGCCTGCGCGAAAGTGACGAGAAGGATGAGCGGGGTCACATAGATGCTGGCATAGGCGATGCTGCCCAGGATCTGGAGCGCGGGATGCGCGGCGGTGACTTCATACCAGCCCACCCAGTTGAAGCGAAAGAAATGGTCGATGCGTTCCAGCGTGACGTCGACATAGCCTGTCGTTTTCACGGCGGCAGGATAGCTTGCCAGCGCCCCGAGCACGCAGATCATCGTGAACAGGCCAATATATTCGGCAGCATCGCGCGCAATGCGTTGCGCGCGAGAGGTCGGCGCGCGGCAAAAATATCGGACGGAACAGGCGAGCACCCCTGCGAACAGCAGGATCAAATTGACCGGTGAGCGAAGATCGAGCGTCAGGTGCGCGGTCCACATCAACAGCGTGACGGCGATCAGGCTCGTCATGGCACCCAGCGCCATCCAGCCACCCGCAATTGGCGATTCGACTTCGGTAAAGCCCGCAGCAGGGCTTGAAAACAAATGTTCCGGAATCGCAACGGAAATCGCCGAAGGTTCGCTCAGTGCCTGGGAACGATAGGGAGCCAAAAACTAATCCTTGCCGTAAGACAGATCGACGTATCGCTCCATCTTGTACGGTAGCGCGCGATTCCTGTCTCTTAGCTTAATGACACGGAATTGTAATACCGTCCTTTTCAATGGGTGCCGATGGACTTCACTGCCAGCGGCGGCGCATTCTCCCAGCCGCCCCCCAATGCCTTGAATACGCTGATCTGCGCGTCGGCGAGATCCGATTGCGCCTGCGCCAGTGCCGCCCGGGTCTCGGCGCGCTGGCGTTCGACATCGACCAGTTGCAAAAAGCTGTCGGCACCGAAATCGAACCGCAGCCGGGAAAGTCGCGCGGCATCGCTGCTTGCCGTCGTCGCCCGGGCCAGCGCCGACTGACGTTCTGCCGCACCACCGGCCCGGGCCAGCGCCTGTTCGGTTTCCTTTAGCGCGGTCAGGACCGTGCCGTCGAAACTGGCCAGCGAACCCTCGGCAATCGCGCGGTCTTCACGAACACGTGCCCGCGCTGCGCCATTGAAAGGGAAGTTCCAGCTGATGAGCGGCCCAAGCGAATAGCCAAACCCCGAAGACTTGCCGAGGTCGCTGAGTTTCGTGCCACCAAGCGTCACCCCCCCGAGCAGCGTCACCGAAGGATAAAGCGCCGCCGTTGCGACGCCGATGCGCGCGGTGTCGGCAGCAAGCTGACGCTCCGCCTGACGCACGTCGGGACGTCGCGCCAAAAGGGCCGCACCGTCACCGACCGGCAATACCGTCCTGGCCGTCGGTACCGTCCGGCATTTTGCAGCGGCGGTGTCCATGATCGCGCTGGGCGGGTCGCCGGTCAGTACGGCAAGTGCGTAGAGCGCAGCACGGCGCTCCGCCTCATAGGTCGGGATTTGCGCGCGCGCCTGTTCGACGAGGACTTGCGCCTGATCGACCTGGCTGCGTGTACCGCGCCCCGCCGAGAAAAGCCGCTGCGTCAGGTCGAGAGTGCGCCCCTGCAACGTTTCGGTTTCGCGCGCGACATCGGCCTGCGCGCCATAACCGCATGCCTGTGCGTAGGCGCGCGCCGTTTCCGCAGCCACCGAAACGCGCGACGCATCGACCGCCGCTTGTGCCGCACCGACATCCGCGCGCGCCGCTTCGATCGAGCGACTGACACCGCCGAACAGGTCGATTTCGTAATTTGCATCGAACCCGACCGAATAATAGTTGGTCGTGACAGCCTGCGGAGGCGTGACACCAGTAATTTGCGACCGGGAGCGCGTGTATCGAGCCGAAGTGTCTGACGTCGGCAGGCGCGCCGCTCCGGCTTCCGACAACAGGGCGCGCGCGCGTTGCAGGCTTGCCGCCGAGACGCGCAGGTCGGTGTTCCTCGTCAGCGCCTGCTCGACCAGGCGATCGAGTTCGGCATCGTCGAATATGCGCCACCATTTCGGCGGGAGGGGCGTCGGCGCAAAAGTGCCGCTCGAAAGGGCTTCCTGAAGCCGTGCCTGTTCAGGCGGCAGGCTGGCCGGGCGTTCGTAATTCGGGCCGACCGTGCAAGCCGCGACCAGCGACAAGAGCAATAGAGCAAGTGCGCGCTTCATTCGGCTGCCGCTCCGGCGGGATCGGGGTCGGACGTGTTGGCGTTGGGGTGATGCGAGCGGCGCTTCGCCCATGCGCTGACCCAGTCCCCCAGGTTGCGGCTGATGATGTAGAACGACGGCGTAAACAATAGCCCGAACAGCGTCACCCCGATCATCCCGAAGAACACCGCGATACCAAGCGCCTGACGCATTTCGGCACCGGGACCGCTGGCGATGACCAGCGGCAATGTACCGAGAATGAAAGCAATCGACGTCATCAGGATCGGACGCAGACGCTGATGCGCCGCGCGCTCCGCCGCCTCGCGCGGTTCCAGCCCTTCGTCCTCTCCCTGCCTCGCGAACTCGACGATCAGGATCGCATTCTTGGCGGCAAGGCCGATCAGGACGACCAGCCCGATCTGTGTCAGGATGTTATTGTCCCGCCCCATCAGCCCCACGCCGACGATTGCCGCCAGCAGGCACATCGGCACGATCAGGATCACCGCCAACGGCAGCACGAGGCTTTCATACTGTGCTGCCAGCAAGAGGAATACGAACACGACGGCCAGCGCGAAAACGAGCGCCGCGGTGTTGCCCGCCTGCTGCTGCTGATACGCGAGTTCGGTCCATTCATAGGAGAAACCCTCGGGCAGGTTGGCGCGGGCGAGTTCGGCCATCTTGGCGAGCGACTGGCCCGACGAATAGCCATGTTTGGTATCACCCTGCAATTCCGCCGCCGGATAGAGGTTGTAGCGCACGACGCGATAGGGGCCGCTGTCGTTGCGCAGCGTCATGACAGCCGCCAGCGGGACCATGGCACCGCTCGCCGATCGCGTCTGCAGCCTGCCGATATCGCCAATGTCATCGCGGTAAGGCGCATCGGCCTCTGCCGTCACGCGGAACGTCCGGCCAAGGAAGTTGAAATCGTTGATATACGACGATCCGAGATAGGTGCCGAGCGTCGAGAAAATGTTGGCGACCGGTACACCCATCTGTTCGGCACGCTGGCGGTCGATATCGGCATAGAGCCGCGGAGTCTTCGTGCTGAAGGTCGAGAAGACCGACGTCAGGCCCGGTTCCTTCGCTGCGCCGCCCATCATCTTGAGCGCAACGCCCTCAAGCGCCTGATAACCCGCTCCCGACCGGTCCTCGATCATCATCTTGAAACCACCGCCGGTTCCTATGCCCCGAACGGGCGGCGGCGCGACGACGATGATCGTGCCCGCCGTGATGGTCCCCATCGACTTGCGCAGGTCGTTGGCGATGGCATCGGCCGCGACCTTGCGCGACTCGAATCCCTTCAGCGTGATGAAGATCGCAGCGGCATTCGGTGCGGTGGTAAACGTCGCGCCGTCGAAACCCGCGAAGGCGAGCGTCCCTTTCACATTCACGTTCTGGCGCGCGATCGTGGCGGCTTTCTGAACGACCTCATCGGTGCGCTGGAGCGAACTGCCGGGCGGCAACTGCACCACGCCGATCAGATAACCCTGATCCTGTGGCGGGATAAATCCGGTGGGCGTTGCCCAGAACCGCCAGCCCGCGACGCATAGCAACAAGACGTAGGCGATAGCGATCACGCCGAGCATCCGCACCAGTCGCGCGGTCAGCTTTCCGTATCTTGCCGACAGTCGTTCGAATCCGTGATTGAAGCTCCGTGCAAAACGGCCCGGAAAGCCACGCCACCCTTCTGCCGGCTCCTCTTCCTTGCGCGGCTTCAGGATGAGCGCGGCGAGGGCTGGCGACAGGGTCAGCGACACGAATGCCGAAATTGCCGTTGCCGCCACGATGGTCAACGCGAACTGCTTGTAAAACGCGCCCGAAATGCCCGGAATAAAAGCCGTCGGGATAAACACGCCGCACAGGACGAGAGCGATGGCGATCAGTGCGCCGGAAACCTCGTCCATCGTCTTGTGGGCGGCATCGGTCGGCGACAGGCCTTCTTCGTGCATCAGTCGCTCGATATTCTCCACCACGACGATCGCGTCATCAACGACGATGCCGATCGCCAGCACCAGCCCGAACAACGACAGATTGTTGAGCGAGAATCCAAATGCCGCCATGGCAGCGATGCTACCGATCAGCGAAATGGGGATGGCGATGATCGGAACCAGCGATGCCCGCCAGCTCTGCAGGAACAGCAGGACGACGAGCGCAACCAGCACGATCGCCTCGAGCAAAGTATGCTTCACCGCATCGATCGAGGCGCTGATGTAATCGGTCGGATTATACGGCACCGCATATTGCAGGCCAGCCGGGAAAGCCTTGCCGACGTTGGCCATTTCCTTCAGCACCGCGTCCGCCGTCGTCAGCGCGTTCGATCCCGGCAACTGCGTGACGGCGATGCCGATGCCCGGCAAACCGTCGAGATATGCATTCGTCCCGTAATCCTGCGCGCCGAGCTCGATGCGGGCGACATCGCGCAGACGGGTCATGCGGCTCTGGTCGTCGCGCTTGACGATGATGTCGCCGAATTCCTTGGGCGTCGTCAGCCGTCCCTCGGTCTGGATGCCGAGCTGGAACGCAGTTCCCCCCTGGTTGAACGGCGCCTGCCCGATCGAGCCCGCTGCAACCTGAACATTCTGCGCCCGTACCGCAGCGATGATCTCATCGACGGTCAGGTTATGCGCGGCGGCTGAATCAGGGTCGATCCAGATCCGCATGTTGTAATCGCGGCCCCCGACGATCCGGATGCCACCGACACCGGGAACACGGCTCAGCCGATCGACCACCTGCAATGTCGCATAATTGGCTACATATTGCTCGCTCAGGGACTTGTCGGGCGACGTCATCGTCAACACCATCAACAAATCGGGCGAATTCTTGCGCACCGTCACGCCAACAAGGCGTACCTCTTCGGGCAACCGTGGCTCGGCGGTTGCAACGCGGTTCTGCACCAGCACTTGCGCCTGATCGACATTCGTGCCGGCCTTGAAAGTCACCGTGATCGCGACATTGCCATCGCCGGTCGATGACGACTGCATGTAAATCATGTTCTCGACGCCGTTGATCGATTCCTCGAGCGGAGCGGCGATCGTTTCGGCCAGTGTTTCGGCGGTGGCACCGGGATATGTTGCCGATACGACCACCGTCGGCGGCGCGATGTCAGGATATTGCGACACCGGCAACGAAGGGTAGGCAATCGCGCCGACGATCACGATCAGGATCGAAAGCACCGCCGCAAAGATTGGGCGATTGATAAAGAAATGCGGGAACTTCATGCCCGTCTAGTGAGCCGTGGCTTCTGAAGGAGGAGGTGCGCTCAGGGAAGTCGCCGTTGGCGCATCGTCGACCGCGCGCGGCTTGAGCTTCACGAGCTTTGCATCCACCGCCGTCGCCGGGCGCATCTGGGCAAGACCGTCGATAACCACCTTGTCGGTTGGGGCGACGCCTTCGCGAATAACACGCAAGCCCTCGACCAACGGCCCCGTTTCGACGAGGCGCTGCGCCGTCTTGCCGTCGCGCCCGATGACATAGACGAAGCGGCGCGTCTGGTCGGTCACGATCGCCTCGTCTGGAACCAGCATTGCGCGATAGCTGCCCGAACCAAGCAGGCGCACGCGTCCGAACATGCCGGGCACCAGAAAGCCGCCCGGGTTTTTGACGAGGGCGTGAGCGCGGATCGTGCCCGATTGCGGGTCGATGGCATTATCGACGAACTGCATCTCGCCGTGCCAGCGATACTGTTTTTCATCGGCAAGCTGGATATCGACGGGATTGGGAGCATAGCGCGACGACCTGCGTTCGCCCTCGCGCGCCTGTCGGATATATTTCAGGTAGAAGCTCTCCGCTCCATCGAAGCCAAAGCGGATGGGACTGACCGAAACCACGCGCGTCAGGATCGTCGTGCCGCTGGCCACATAAGTACCGATCGAGACCTTCTTGTCCGACACACGACCGTCGATCGGCGAGCGCACCGTCGTGAACGACAGGTCGAGCGCCTTTGCATCGACGTTTGCACGGGCAGCCGCGACATCGGCGTTTCCGCTGCGCAAATTGGCCTGTTTGGTTTCGAATTCCTCGCGGCTGATGGCCTGCGCGTCGATCAGTTTCTGCGCGCGCGCCAGTTCCGTACGGTTGTTGGCGGCAGCAGCCTGCGCCTTCGAAAGATCGGCCCGCGCCTGCTCAAGCGCTGCCCGATAAGGTCGTGGATCGATGATGAACAATGGCTGGCCCTTGTGGACCTCGACGCCTTCACGAAACAGGATACTCTGCACCGTACCCGCTATCCGGGGCAGGACTTCGACATCCTGCACGGCCTCGAAACGCCCGACATAATCATCCCAGTCGGTGACATCGCGCTGAATCGGAATTGCTACGGACACATGCGGGAGGGGAGGAGGGGGAGTCTCGGCCTTCGAACAGGCACACAGGACAATCAGGCCTGCGATGATCAGGATACGCATTATTGGGCTATGACGCGGTGCAGCATAGATATCAACCACCCTCAAGAGATGCGTCAGCTTTGAACAAGCCCGTTGGTCAGGCTCATTATCCTATCCCAGTGCGCATTACCAACTGTTGCGACCGAAAGCCGCGACAGTCGCACCAGGTCGAAATCGGCAAAAAACGGATCCCCCTTGATCTGGGCGAGCGTCACGGGGGTCACAACTGCCGCGACCGGGGCGACATCGACTGCGGGGAAACGCTTCGCTTCATCCTTCGGGTCGAGATAATGTTCGCGCACGATCTCTGCGACGCCGACAATCTCCTTGCCGACATTACTATGATAGAACAGCGCCCGATCGCCGATTTTCATCGCGCGAAGGTTGATCGCTGCACTGTGGTTGCGGACGCCATCCCAGATGGTGCGTCCGTCACGGACCAGATCGTCCCATGAATATTTATCGGGTTCGGACTTGATCAGCCAATATGCCATGAATCATCCTCTATCACCCGGTCGCCGTGCGAGGTGAACATCCGGCCACGCTCGGCCACATACACGGCAATCAGGGATGCGATCCCCGAAATCGTGATCGCCACGTACAACGGGGTGGTCGTGCCGTTGAACATCTGTCCGATGACGCTGCCACCCACGGCCCCCGCAATCGTCGAAACCGATCCCTGAAGCGAGCTTGCCGTGCCCGCGACATGGCCGACATGTTCCATCGCCAATGCGCCAAAATTCCCGACCGACAGCGCAAAAAAGCCCATCATCACCGACTGAAGCAGGACGAAACTGACGAGCGTTTCATGCCCCAAAGCCGCCACGACGACATGAACAGCGGCAACGATCGTAAAGCCCGCCAGTCCATAATGGCCAATGGGTCGCATTCCCCATCGCATGACGATGCGCGAATTGACGAGCGATGCCACCGCCATTGTGCTCGCCATGATGGCAAAGCCCCCCGCCAGGAGTTGCGGACGACCGAAAGTCTGTTCAAAAATCTGCTGAACCGACGTGATGAACCCGAAGATCGAACACGTCATGAAGGTCAGGGCAAGCGTGTATCCCACCGACTGGCGGTCGGACAAGACGATGCCGAAGCTCTGGATGATCTGCGCTTTGTTGATCAGCCTGCGATCTTCGATGTGCTGCGATTCGGGCAGGCGCAGGTAAACCCATGTCCACAGGATCAGGCCGACAATTGCCAGCACGAGAAAAATCCAGCGCCACGGTGCCACTGCAATGATCAACGTTCCCATCGTCGGCGCCAGGATCGGGGCCGCCATGAACACCACCGACGCAAGGCTCATGACCTGCGCCATCGCCCGCCCCTCGAACTTGTCGCGGACGACAGAGATCGTCAGCACGCGCGCACCGGCAGCAGTGGTTCCCTGCATGAAGCGCGCAAGCAGCAACAGTTCGAAGGTGGGCGCAATTGCCGCGGCGAGGCTGAAGATCGTGTAACCGATCAGCGAGGCAAGCAAGAGGCCGCGCCGACCGTAGCGATCCGACAGCGTCCCGACGAAAAACTGAGAAATCCCGAAACCGACCATGAAGGCAGTAATAACGAACTGCTGGTGGTTCGGGATCGTGACACCCATGGAATGGGCAATCGCCGGAAGCGCTGGCAACATCGAATCGATCGCAAAGGCGATCGTCATCAGTGTCCCCGCAACCAGGGCGACAAATTCCCTGCGTCCGGGTTGGGGTGCTGGCGCGGCGGTGATTACAGACATGCCGCGCCCTTATGCTGCAACGCGAAAAAACTCTAGTCCGCGAATAGAAGGACCGGCGTTTCCACATATTTGCGAACAGCCTGGACAAAGCTTGCGGCGTCCCAGCCATCGACGACGCGGTGGTCGCAGCTGATAGACAGATTCATCAGCTTGGCGACCGCGATTTCGCCGTCACGGATGACGGGGCGTTCGACGATCTTGTTTGGCCCGATTATAGCGACTTCGGGGCGGTTGATGACCGGCGTCGTGGCGATACCACCAAGCGGCCCGAGCGACGTGACGGTCAGCGTCGATCCCGACAATTCCTCCGACTTCGCCTTGCTCGATCGTGCAGCCTCCGCCAGCCGAACGATCTCGCCCGCCAACTGCCAGACGTTCATACTGTCGGCATTGCGGATTACCGGAACCATCAGCCCGGCGTCGGTCTGCGTCGCCATGCCAAGATGGACTGCACCGTAGCGCGTGACGACGCCCGCTTCGTCGTCATAGCGCGCATTGATCATGGGAAACTCAGGAATCGCCTTGCAGATCGCGACGATCAGCAGCGGCAGCATCGTCAGCTTGGGCCGGTTGCCGCGATTGGCGTTGAGGTCGCCGCGCATCGCCTCCAGCGCGGTGACATCGAATTCATCGACATAGGTAAAATGTGGGATGTGGCGCTTGGACGCCGCCATATTCTCGGCAATGCGACGGCGCATCCCGATGACCTTTATCGGTTCGTCGGCGCGGGGAGCGGCATTTCCCGCGCGATACCCCTGCGTATAGCTTAGATAGGCGTCGAGGTCGCCGTGGCGAACCCGCCCACCCTCGCGGGCCTTTACCTGCACCAGGTCGACACCGAGTTCCTTGGCGCGAGCACGGACGGCGGGCGATGCGAGCACGGTTCCATGTTCGACCGGACGCGGGGCGACAGGCACATCGATGGCTGCCGGTTCCCTGGTTGCGACAGCTTCCGGTGTTGGTTCTGCCGCAGGTGCCGCCTCGACCCGTTCGACTGTCCTAGCATCGGGATTTTCCGCGTCGATCTGCTCCTCGACCGGCGTTTCGGATTCGTCGCTCTCGTCGGCACCCGTCCCTTCATCATCGACCTCGATCACCGCCAGCGCCGACCCGATCGGGATCATGTCACCGACCTCGCCCGCAATCTCGACGACCACGCCCGAAACCGGCGACTCCATCTCGACGGTGGCCTTGTCGGTCATCATGTCGGCAAGGCCCGCATCCTCCTCGACGCGATCGCCGACCTTGACGTGCCATGCTACGATTTCGGCCTCGGCAATGCCCTCGCCAATGTCGGGAAGGCGGAAAGTAAAGCGCGCCATATCTAGTCCTTCATCACTTTTTCGAGCGCCATGCCGATCCGGATCGGGCCGGGGAAATATGCCCATTCAAGGCTGTGCGGATACGGAGTGTCGAAGCCGGTCACGCGCTCGACCGGGGCCTCCAGATGGTAGAAGCACCGCTCCTGCACCATCGCCGCCAACTCCGCGCCGAATCCCGAAGTCCGCGTCGCCTCATGCACGATCAGGCAGCGCCCAGTCTTCTTCACGCTGGCCTCAATGGTCTCAATGTCGAGCGGCACCAGCGTGCGCAGGTCGATCACCTCTGCATCGACGCCGAGTTCCTCTACCGCCGCGCGCGCGACATGGACCATCGTGCCATAGGTCAGGATCGTAACGTCCGAGCCTTCGCGAACGATCGACGCCTTGCCGAGCGGGATGGTGTAATAGCCTTCGGGAACTTCGGACCCTTCATGCTTGGCCCAGGGGGAAACCGGGCGGTCGTAATGCCCGTCGAAGGGACCGTTATAGATGCGCTTTGGTTCGAAAAAGATCGTCGGGTCATTGTCCTCGATGCTCGCGAGCAAGAGGCCCTTCGCATCGTAGGGCGTCGATGGCACCACCGTTTTCAGGCCCGAGACGTGCGTAAATATCCCCTCGGGCGACTGGCTGTGCGTCTGCCCGCCAAAGATACCGCCTCCGAATGGCGATCGGACGGTGATCGGCATCGGAAACTCGCCCGCCGAGCGATACCGCAACCGCGCTGCCTCGCTGACCAGCTGGTCGAGCGCGGGATATATGTAATCGGCAAATTGAATTTCAGGCACGGGTCGAAGCCCGTAAGCCGCCATGCCGACCGCGACACCGATGATCCCGCATTCCGTGATCGGCGTATCGAACACCCGCGTCTTGCCATGCTTCGCCTGCAAGCCCGCAGTCGCGCGGAACACGCCGCCGAAAAAGCCAACGTCCTCGCCCAATACCGTGACGTTCTGATCGCGTTCGAGGGCAACATCCATCGCGGAGTTGATGGCCTCGATCATGTTCATGCGCGCCATCAGACAGATGTCCCTGAATCTGGCCGTGACTTGCGATCGGGCCACTTCCGCGTCCGTTCAGCGGCCATTTGCGCCGACTGTTCCTTCAGATGCCAGGGCATTTCCTCGAACACATCCTCGAACATCGTTTCAAATGGCTGGTGCATGCCGTGGCCAAGGATGCCGTTTTTCTCTGCTTCCTTCGCCGACGCCTTCACAAGTTCGGCGAGTTCCAGATCCTGGGCCGCGTGCTGCTCGTCGCTCCATTCGCCAAGCCCGACCAGATGTTTCTTTAACCGTGCGATGGGATCGCCGAGCGGCCAGTGCGCGCCCTCATCGGCGGACCGGTATTGCGACGGATCGTCCGACGTCGAATGACCTTCTGCGCGGTAGGTAAAATGTTCGATCAGCGTCGGTCCGTTGTTTGTCCGCGCGCGCTCTGCAGCCCATGCGGTGGCTGCATAGACCGCCAGCGGGTCGTTCCCGTCCACCCGCAATCCGGCCATTCCGTAACCGACGGCGCGGGCGGCAAACGTCGTCTCCTCGCCCCCCGCAAACCCGGCGAACGACGATATTGCCCACTGGTTGTTGACGACATTCAAAATGACAGGCGCGCGATATACGGTCGCGAACATACAGGCCGAGTGGAAGTCACCCTCGGCAGTCGAGCCCTCACCGCACCATGTTGCCGCAATCTTGGTATCGCCCTTGGCCGCGCTCGCCATCGCCCAACCCACAGCCTGCGGATATTGGGTTGCGAGGTTGCCCGAAATCGAGAAAAACGCACCCTCGCGGGTCGAATACATGATCGGCAACTGGCGACCTTTCAAACGGTCCGCCTTGTTCGAATAAATCTGGTTCATCA
Source organism: Sphingomonadales bacterium (assembly GCA_028289885.1). Classification (GTDB taxonomy): domain Bacteria; phylum Pseudomonadota; class Alphaproteobacteria; order Sphingomonadales; family Sphingomonadaceae; genus Sphingomonas_O. Next base: position 32,066 of record JAQGKX010000048.1, on the reverse strand, counting down.
TGTCGACAAGCGACCAGTCGCGCGCGATCAATATGCCCTGCTGACGATATGATGGAAAACACATATCCTCACGATCGAGCGCAAAGGTAGCCGCAACCGCGACCGCCTCCTCACCGGTGGACTTCATGTAAAAGCTGGTCTTACCCTGTCGCTGCGCCCGGAACATCCGCTCGTCGAACGCCCGGGTCAGCGCCATCGCGCGCAGCATCGCGCGCAGCCGGTCGGGGGTCAGGCGCGGGTCCCACGGGCCGACCGCACGACCGTCATCGTCAAGGACCCGGACCAGGCCATAGACGAGATCGCGCATCGTACCGGCCGCCGCCGCGCTGTCGGGCCGCACCGTGACACCGGCAGCAGGGATTACCACATTCGAAAAATCGGCAACGTCTCCGGGCCGAAAATGCGGCTCGGGAATATGCAGCGACAATGGCGGCAGGTTGCGTCGCTCCAGATCGCCATTCATTCCAGAAATCCTCCAAGCCGAGCGCCGGATTCGGCGGCCAATCGTTGTTATATTATTTCAAAGCGTCGTAAGAAAGCAATCTCCCGTCTCAACGCACGATAACGCGATTTGACTCTTCCGGCGGGTCATACCATCTCTTGTGCATCGCAACATCATGTTGCATCGCCGCATGAACTAATATGGATATCGCGCGTTCTGGCACGACACCTGCAAGGACTCGCAAAGATGGATTTCTCGTTTCATAGGCAGAACGATGCGGTTGAATCGGAAGGACTGGCAGTGATCGAACCCACGCCATCGGCCATCAAGCGTATTGCCCTGATCGGGAATTTTCTCCCGCGTCGCTGCGGGATTGCGACCTTCACCACCGATATTTATCGTGCGCTCGAGTCGCGCTTTCCAGAGATTGGCGTCGACGTCTGGGCCATGAACGATGGCACCAATCGTTACGAATATCCTGAAGCCGTCACCGGGTCGATCGACGCCGACAATCCTGAATCATATCGCGCTGCCGCACGTGAAATCGAGGCAAGCGAGCCCGACCTTGTGTGGATACAACATGAGTTCGGCATATTCGGTGGATCGGCCGGCGATTTTCTTTTGCCTTTGCTCGACCGGATGACGTGCCCGGTCGCTGCGACGCTCCACACGATTCTCAGCCAACCCGATGTCGATCAGCGCCGTGTCATGGACGCACTGGTTGCCCGTTGCCAGTCGCTGATCGTGATGGCGGAGGAAGGTCGTCGTATCCTGATCGACACTTATGGTGCCGACCCCGCAATCGTTTCGGTCATTCCGCACGGCATCCCCGATCGCGCGTTCGGCCCGACCGACGCGATGAAGGACAGTCTCGGCCTGACAGGTTATGACGTCATCCTGACATTCGGCCTGTTGTCGAAGGGCAAGGGCATCGAGACGATGATCGACGCCATGCCCGCCATCGTCGCAAAGTTCCCGAAGACGCTTTACGTCGTGCTCGGCGCGACCCATCCGCACACCATCGCCCATGAAGGCGAATCCTATCGCGACCAGCTGAAGGCGCAGGCCGCAGCGCTCGGCGTTGCCGACAATATCCGGTGGGTCGATTCGTTTGTCGAAACCGGCGAGGTGCTCGATTACCTCGAAGCCGCAGACATTTATGCGACGCCCTATCTGAACCCGGCACAGATCACGTCGGGTACGCTTGCTTATGCCGTGGGCCTCGGCAAACCGGTTGTTTCGACACCCTATGTCCACGCACGCGAACTGCTCGCCAATGACCATGGTCGCCTGGTCGGTTTCGGCGACAGCGCGGGCTTTGCGCACGCGATCATCGGCCTGTTGTCGGATCGTGAAGCGCTGGAGTCGCTGCGTGAACGGACATATGCGCTTGGCCGCACGATGATCTGGCCGCGCTTTGCCGAGAATTCGATTGCCCGCTTTGTCCAAATCCCCGAGCTACAGTCAGCACGTCCTCAACCGATCAGGTCGCGCCCCATCCCGACCCGCCTGCCGCTCACCGCAATCGAGCGTCTCAGCGATTCGACCGGCATGCTCCAGCACAGCGTCTTCTCGATCCCTGACAGGGCGCACGGTTATTGCGTAGACGACAATGCCCGCGCGCTGATCCTGATGTGCCGGAACAAGCAGTTTCCGGCTGCCGATCGTGCGAAATGGACGCAAGTCTATGCGGCCTTCGTCCAGCACGCGTGGAACCCCGATACCCATGCCTTCCGCAACTTCATGGGCTTCAACCGGACATGGCTGGAAGACACCGGGTCGTGCGACAGCCGCGCGCGGACGGTCTGGTCGCTGGCGATTGCCGCGACCGAGGCATCGGACCCGGCCATTCGCCAATGGGCGCGTAACCTGTTCGAGACGACGCTTCCATCGACTGCCGAGCAGACGTCGCTCCGCACCCGCGCTTTCCTGATGCTCGCCGCGTCTGCCATGCTGACGATCCGCTCGGGCGATCCGCATCTGGTCAAGCTGCTGACCGAGTTCGGTGACGACCTGATTGCCCAGCTTGAAGGTTCGCGTCGCGCCGACTGGTGCTGGTTTGAAACCGTGCTGGCCTATGACAATGCGCGTCTGCCCGAGGCCCTGCTACGCGCGGGCCTCGCGCTTGATCGCAACGATTTCGTCGTCCGCGGGCTTGAAACGCTGACGTGGATTTCGGATCGCCAGGCAGCGACAGAAGGGCATTTCCGCGCCGTCGGTTCGGACAGCTTTGGTCGCCCGTTCGCACCACCGCTCCGCTACGACCAGCAGCCGCTCGAGGCGTGGGCGATGGTCGATGCCTGCGAGGCGGCCTATGCGGCAACGCACGACGATCACTGGAAAACCATCGCGACCAAGGCGTATCGCTGGTTCCTCGGCGACAATGATCTTGGCCTTGCCATTGCCGATCCGGCAACCGGCGAGTGCTGCGATGGACTGATGCCAACCGGCATCAACCGAAATCAGGGGGCTGAGTCGGTGCTGTCGTTTCACATAGCGACCTATGCGATCAACCAGTTGCTCGCAGAAAGTTACGAAAGCGAAACGCGGACTCTAGGCGAGTTCTCCTTTATGAGGCATCAGACGCTTGATGTTATCGCTGCACCAATCACCGCTCAAACTCCACGCCGATCCGTCGCGCGTCGTGGTACGTCCATTCCATCTCGCCTGGAACAGCCAAGAGCCGTCTAGTCGTGCCCAGCGCCTTGTCGATGAGGTCAGGGCGATGGACATGCGGACGGCCCGCACCGAACTCGCACTGGTTTTCCGCGATTTCGAGGCGCGGCACTGGCAGACGCGCAAGGTCTTCCTGACGCGCTACGAGGAGGTCGAGGCGCAACTGGGCCTCAACGGAAGCCGTATCCGCGAAGAGAAAAAAATCCTGATCGGCGCTTATTTTTGCCACGAATATAGCTATGCCGCCGCAGCGCTGATGAACCCGAGTGTCACTCGCCATCCCGACCAGTCGGGGCTTGCAGAGGGTTCGGTTCGCATCCTGATGTCGCTCCGGGCCGTGGGCGAAGGACACATCTCATCGATCGCTTTCCGAGAAGGCATCATCGCCGGTCGCGAGATCATGCTGATGCCCGAGCCGCCGTTTGCGACCGCCGCGAACTCGTCGCAGGTCGGCGCGGACCGGGAAAAGGGGACGGTGACGATCGAGCGCCATCCCGACAGTTCGTTGTCCGGAACCGTGTTGTTCCCGATCACTGCCGCGCAACGCAACGGCCTCGAAGACCTCCGCATCACGCATTTCACCAACGACGACGGCACCGTTGAATGGATCGGCACCTACACTGCCTATTCGGGCACGCAGATTCAGTCCGAGATGATGCGGACCACCGATTTCCAGAAGTTCGACCTTGTGCCCATCGAAGGCGTCGCCGCGCGCAACAAGGGTATGGCGCTGTTCCCCCGTAAGGTGGACGGGCAATATATGATGATCGGGCGTCAGGACGGACAAAACCTGTTCCTGCTGAAATCCGATACGCTCGGCCATTGGGACGAAGGCGAGATGCTGCTCCAGCCTCGTTATCCGTGGGAACTCGTCCAGATCGGCAATTGCGGCCCACCCATCGAGATCGACGAAGGCTGGCTGCTCCTGACCCACGGCGTCGGCGCGATGCGGAAATATTCGATCGGCGCGGTGCTGCTCGACAAGGACGACCCCTCGAAAGTCCTCGGTCGCTCGGTCCAGCCGATCCTGTCGGCAAACGACGAGGACCGCGAGGGCTACGTCCCGAACGTCGTCTATACCTGCGGCGCGATCCGAGCCGGGGCGGACCTGTTCATGCCATATGGCGTCGCCGATTCCTCGGTGGCGTTCGCCTTCGTGCCGATCAAGGGGCTGCTCGCCTCGATGTCATAAGGGGTCGCTCGCCCGTTACCGCCTAACGCCCCAGCAACACCCGCGCCTGCCCTGCGATCTGCGCCAGCATTGCCGCCGACGGGAGCGGCACGATCCGTGCGCGATCGATCAGGTGCCGAAACTGCTGCACGCGATTGGCGTTGCGGGCGAGCCAGTCGGTAACGTGCTTCTCCGGATTCCCCGTATCGCGCGCCAGGAATTCGAGCCGCATCTGCTGGAAGTCACGCGCGAGGCCAGCGATCAGCAGCCGTTCCCAGGGGTCGATAGGCTGAAGCCGCATTGCCGTCCCCTGTGCCCAGTCGAGCCCGAGTGCGGCCCCGAGTTGCGTAAACGCTTCGGTCAGTGCGACAGTTTCGACACCCGCGCGACTGGCAAGCGACGACAGCCCGATCGCGCCATCGAGTTCGGCCAGATGCACGACGCGATCGACCAGTGCCTTGGGAGCGCCAGCCTCGGTCAGCCGCCGTTCAAAGTCGCGCGACTGGGTGCGCAATTCGTCGCGGATCAGGTCGCCCGTACCCTTGTCGAGCAGCGCGATGCTCGGGGCGAGCGCCTTTACCGCCTGTCCGATCGACCGGCCCGCAATGGCATTGCGCAACAGGTCCGCCATTTGGGCGCGGACCTCCACTGCCACCTGTTCGAACAGCATCAGGCGTGCGCTTTCGGTCGTGTCCGCAACGTCGATCGCGGCCCATAGATCGCCGAGTTTATAAAGCTGTTCGACGACCACGAACGCCGCCGCAATGTCTCCAAGCGCCGCTCCCTCTTCTTCGGCAAGTTCGAAGGGATGGGTCAATCCAAGGCGATTGATCAGCCGGTTGGCAATCTTGGTCGCGACGATCTCACCCCGCAAGCGGTGATGTTCGATGGCATCGGCATGGTCGCCTTTTCGCATCTGCACCGGAAACGCGGTCAGCAATTCGGGCGACATCGCTGGATCGAGCGCGACTTCGCTATTCTCGATGGCGTCCTGCAGCGCCAGTTTTGCGGTTGCCAGCAACACCGCGAGTTCGGGGCGCGTGAACCCCTGCCCGTCCTGCGCGCGTCGGTTGAGGATCTCATTCGCGGGAAGCCCCTCGACCACGCGGTCCAGACGGCCTGTTGCCTCAAAGGTTTCGATCAGACGGATCAGCGAGGGGATAGCGGGCGCGCCACCGCGTTCGGCAATCGAGAGCGCCAATGTCTGCAAGCGGTTATCTTCCAGTACCAGTTCGGCAACCTGATCGGTCATCTTGACGAGCAGGGCGTTGCGCTTCGGCATCGTCAACTTGCCGCCAGCCACTTCGCCGTTCAGCGCGATCTTGATGTTGACCTCATGATCCGAACAATCGACGCCAGCCGAATTGTCGATAAAGTCGGTGTTGATGCGACCGCCTTTCAGCGAAAAGACGATGCGCGCGGCCTGCGTGACGCCAAGGTTCGCGCCCTCGCCGACGACCCGTGCGCGGACGTCCTCGGCGTTGATCCGGTTGGCGTCGTTGGCCGGGTCGCCGACACTGTTGTTCGGTTCGCTCGCTGCCTTCAGATAGGTGCCGATGCCGCCGAACCAGATCAGGTCGGCGGGGCTTTTCAGGATGGCGACGATCAATGCCGAAGGGTCGAACGACGCGGTCGTGACGCCGAGCACCTCCTGCATCTCAGGGCTGATCTTGATCGACTTGGACGAGCGCGGATACACGCCGCCACCCCTGGAAATCAGCTTGGTGTCGTAATCCGCCCACGACGAACGCGGGAGGGCGAACATACGCGCGCGTTCTTCCCAGCTTGCTGCCGGATCGGGATCGGGATCGAGGAAGATATGGCGGTGGTCGAACGCCGCGACGATCTTCAAGGTCTTCGACAGCAACATCCCATTGCCGAACACGTCCCCAGACATATCGCCGCAACCGACGACGCGGACGGGCTGGGTCTGCACATCGACGCCGAGTTCGGCAAAGTGACGCTGCACCGAAATCCACGCGCCTTTCGCGGTGATACCCATCGCCTTGTGATCGTATCCGACCGATCCCCCGGACGCGAAGGCGTCGCCCAGCCAGTAATTGCGTTCGAGTGCGATGGCGTTGGCGACATCGGAGAAGCTCGCCGTCCCCTTGTCTGCGGCCACGACAAAATAGGGATCGTCACCGTCGAGGATGACGACCGCTTCCGGGTGCGTGACCTTGTTATCGACGATATTGTCGGTGATCGACAACAGGGTACGGATGAAGATGCGATAGGTTTCGGTCCCCTCCGCCAGCCACGCGTCGCGATTGGTCGCCGCATCGGGAAGGGCCTTGGGGAAAAAACCGCCCTTTGCACCGGTCGGCACGATGACGGCGTTCTTGACGCGCTGCGCCTTCATCAGCCCGAGAATCTCCGTACGAAAGTCGTCGCGACGGTCCGACCAGCGCAGGCCGCCGCGCGCGACCGCCCCGGCACGCAGATGGATACCCTCGACGCGTGGCGAATAGACGAAGATCTCGCGCCACGGCACCGGCGCGGGCAGGCCCGGGACAAGCGCGCTATCGAATTTGAAAGCAAGGGCTTCGGCGGCGGCGGGCGCAAAGAAATTGGTGCGCAACGTCGCCATCACGACCGAACGGAACAGCCGCAGGATGCGATCCTCGTCGATAGCGGCGACCTGGACCAGCCCATCCTCGATGAGTGCGTCTGCCGCCAGTGCCGCAGCCCCGGCCTTCTTGCCGCCAGCGGGATCATGCCGCGCATTGAACAGATCGACGACGGCGCGCGCAATATGAGGTTCATGGAGCAGCGCATCGGCGACGGTGGACAGGCCATAGGTCAGCCCGGTCTGGCGCAGATAGCGAAACAGGGCGCGGAACAGGACGACGGACTTTGGCGCGAGCGCAACCGCGATCAGCAGTTCGTTGAAACGGTCATCCTCTGCCGCGCCTTCAAGGACCGAAGCGACCGCCGCCTCGACCACATCGGCGCGTTTCAGCACGGATGCCGCATTTTCCTCGGCAAGATCGAGGACGAAGCGGTGCATGTGACCAAGCCCGCCAGAGAGCTCGGTCGATACTTCCTCGACAACGCGAAAGCCGAAATTCTCAAGTGCGGGAACGGCATCGGACAGCATCACCGGCATCAGGCTATAAAGTTTCAGGCGCAACCGGTCGGCGGCGTCGTTCTCATTGCGGTAAATCCGGACACCGCGCTGGTCGGGTCCGGCGAGTGCATGCAGGCGTTCGATATCGAGCGCGGCTTCCGCCGGTCCCGCACCGACGCGATAACCGATCGGAAACGCATTGGCATAACGAATGGCAAGGCGCGCGGCACGACCCGCATCGCCACGTTCGCCGAGGCTGGCCTCGACCGAAGGTTCCCATCCGCGCACCATGGTCTCGAGTTGCCTGTCGAGCGCCGCGCCATCGGCGCGTCGCCCGGACCCGCGCCGGTCGAAGGCGTAACGGATCAACGCAACGCCGCTGTCGCCAAGGTCGATCGACCAGCTCAACATCGTGCCACCGCACGCTTCGGCCAGCATATCGCCGATGGCGACACGGCGGGCGGTCGAAAGTTCGTCGCGCGGGAGCCAGACGAAGGCGAACATCTGGCGGTCGAGCGCATCGCGGGCAAGCAGCAGGCGCGGGCGTGGACGGTCGGCCAGCGACATGGCCGTCAGTGCGACCTCCTCGAACGAGTCCGAGCCGATGCCGATCAGCAAGTCGTGGGGCAGCGCGGTCAGAGCGTGGTTCAACGCCTTTCCAGCATGACCGACCGGAGCAAATCCATACTTGTCCTCAAGCAACGATAGCCGCCCGCGCAGTATCGGGATTTCTTCCGGTGGAGCGCTGAGTGCCGAGCTTGTCCACAATCCCATATGGATCGACAGTCCGTCGCCCCCAGCGGCATCCTTCATCGGCAAAATGACGAGATCGACGGGCGCGCGGCGGTGGACCGTCGAGACGAAGTTCGACTTTACGAGCAGCGGCGCATCATGGGTTTTCAGCCATTCGACCGCAAGGCGACGGGATTCAGGTGCAAGCGCGGCGTCGCCGATCAGGGGCGCAATGCCGAGGCCATTGGCCATGCTGCCGTCCGCTGCAAATTCGGCATGGCCGAGCAGGGTCAGGTTGCGATCGAGCATCCACGCAAGGAGTGCAGCCCCTTCGGGCGCAGTACCGCTCGCCTCAAGAGCACCAACATCGCGCGACATCGCGTCTTTCATCGCAGCCCAGTCGCGTACCGCCGCGCGCACATGGCCCAGGTTCGTCTCGATCGACGCCAGCAAGTCGCGTCGTGCCTTCGCGTCGGCACGTTCGACGTCCATGTAGATCAACGATTCACGCGCATCGCCGCCGAATTTTTTCAGAACCGCGTCGTCGCGCGTTACCTCAACCACGGGATGAAGGACGCGGTAGATCACCAGATCATGCGCGGCAACTGTGGCGGCGATCGAATCAACCAGGAACGGCATATCATCATTGACGATGGCGAGGCGCATGAGCCGTCGGCCACTCGCGTCGATAGCCGTCTCCGCTGCAATTGAAACCTTGCCGCGCGTCCGTCTGGACATCGCCTGCAATGACAGCGTCGCCGCCGCGATCCGATCGGCCTTCTCGAAGCCCGCAGTCTCACCCGGCAAGGCACCGTTCACCAGCGCCCTTGCAATCACGTCTATCAGTTTTTTGTCGTTTGAACTGGAGTGCTGGGAGGAGTCGTGCGCGCGCGCGGTGGCCATAAAACCTGCCTGAATCTGTTGATGGAACTGCATTGTCCCGTGACCCGAACGATTATGCGCCCGGTATGTTACAAGCTCAAGGACAGCTTATCTGGCGCGCAGTCGGCACGTCGCCAACGTCACGTCGTGACCTTTCCGGCCCGTCGTGCGTATAGAAGCAAATGCTTTTCGCCCGTATCCGAAACTTCCTCACCGAGGAGGAGTGGGCTTTCGCGCCGCATGAACGCGCGGTCATGCCGGGATCGCCCGCTTCGCCCGAACATCCATTTGGACGGCAGGTCGCCTATGGCACGATTGCAGTGCTCGTCGGCGTCACCGGTGGCCTCGGCAACGCGCTGATTTCGGTCAATCTGACGACGTTGCAGGGGTCGCTCGGCCTCGATCCCGCAGAAATCGCGTGGCTGCCCACCGCCTATGTCATGACCAACACGTCGATCAACCTGCTGATGATCAAGTTTCGCCAGCAATACGGCTTGCGGCCTTTCACGATGATCTTTCTGGCGCTTTATGCGCTGCTGACGTTCGCCCATTTGTTCGTGCGCGACTTTGCGTCCGCGATTGCGGTTCGTGCCGCTTCGGGAATGGCGGCGGCGGCGCTGTCGTCCCTGTGCCTCTATTATATGATGCAGGCGCTTCCGGCACGGTGGCGGTTGAAGGGTCTGGTGCTGGGCATTGGAATTCCGCAATGCGCGATCCCGCTGGCACGGCTGTTTTCGCCCGACTTGCTGGCAATGTCGCAATGGCGGGCGCTTTACCTGTTCGAGCTTGGACTGGCGCTCCTGTCGCTCGCTGCGGTCAGCCTGCTTCGCCTTCCCCCGACCGAGCGCAGACCCGCCTTCGAACGCATGGATTTCGTTACGTTCGTCCTGTTCGGGACCAGCGTGGCGCTATTCGCGGCGGTTCTTGGAGAGGGAAGGATCGTGTGGTGGACGTCGGCACCGTGGATCGGCTGGGCACTGCTCATCGCCATCCCGATGTTCGCCGCCGCGCTCACGATAGAACATCATCGCGCGAACCCCTTGTTGAACACCCGGTGGCTGGGGAGCGCGGACATCATGCGCTTTGCCGTTGTCACGATCATGGCGCGGATCGTGCTGTCGGAACAGACTTATGGTGCGGTCGGGCTGCTCACCATGCTCGGCCAGAACAACGACCAGATGCAGACGCTGTTCGTGATCATCCTGATCGCATCGGTGGCGGGCGTGATCGCAAGCGCAGTCACGTTGAACGTCGAGAAGCTGACGCATCCCGTGATGCTTTCGATCGGAATGGTCGCCATCGCCGCATTTATCGATTCCTTTTCCACGAACCTGACGCGCGCGCCCGAACTTTACCTGACACAGGCGGTCATAGCCTTTGCTGCGACATTCTTCCTCGGCCCAGCGCTGCTGTTCGGCATGACCCGCGCTCTGCAAAAGGGAACCGGGCACGTCATCAGCTTCATCGCCCTGTTCGGGATCGTCAATTCACTTGGCGGGCTGGGCGGAGCGGCACTGCTCGGAACCTATCAGACGATTGCCGAAAAGGCGCACAGCGCCGCGATCGTCCAAACGATCAGCCCGACCAATCCGACGGTTACGGCCCGCATTGCCACCGGCGGCGCGGCGTTCGGGCGTGTGTTGGGGGACAATTCCCTGCGCACTACGGAGGGCGCGGCGCTATTGTCACAGACGGCCACGCGCGAGGCCAATATCCTCGCCTATAACGACACATTTCGCCTGATCGCGGTGCTGGCGGCGCTGACGACGGCATATTTGGGGTTTTTGTTGATGCGGCGTAGCTATCGCGAGCGTCGACTGGCACGATTAAAGGCTGTGACATGAACGATTCGACCACGCCCATCCTTCCCGTAGCGCCGACCCCGGTGACCGACGAACGTAGTGCCGAAGTCCAGACGGCAGACGTAGCAACCGACGCGCCGGTTGCATCGGGCTGGCATCCTCCCCGCGCCTCGCGAAACACGATCATCGTCATCGTACTCGTCGCGCTGGTCGGCATGGCGGCGGTACTGGCGGCATGGCGACTGCCGCCGTTCGCCAATAATTATCAATCGACCGACAATGCTTATGTCCGGGGCCGCACAACGGTCATCAGTCCACAGGTCAGTGGCTATGTCGTCGAGGTTCTCGTCCGCGATTTCGACGATGTAAAGGCCGGGCAGCCGCTGGTCCGCATCGACGACCGCATCTATCGCCAACGGTTCGAACAGGCGGCCGCAACCGTTTCCGGACAGCAGGCGACGCTTGCCAATGCCGATCAAGCCGCACGTTCGCGCGCCGCCAGCTTCGCCGCGCAGGAAGCTGCCGTCGCCAACGCCAATGCCCAGTTGCAACGCGCACAGGCCGACATGAACCGCGTCAACGACCTTGTGACCGATGGTTCGGTCAGCCTTCGCGAGCGCGACCAGACACTGGCGGCACTCCGGCAAGCACAGGCCGGTGTCTTGCAGGCAAAGGCGGCGCGCGACATCGCTCAACAGGATATCCGGACCGTAAAGGTCGGGCGCGGCGGCCAGCAAGCGGGCGTGACCGGTTCACAGGCGGCGCAACGACTGGCGCAGATCGACCTTGAGAACACCGTCGTCCGCGCGCCCGAAACAGGTCGCTTGAGCGAAGTCGGCGTCCGGCTGGGGCAATATGTCACGGCTGGATCGCAGTTGATGTTCCTGGTGCCCCCCGAAACCTGGGTGATCGCCAATTTCAAGGAATCACAAACTGCTCACATGGTCATCGGCCAGCCCGCCAGCTTTACCGTCGATGCGCTTGCCGATGCGCGTTTGACAGGCACGGTCGAAAAGATTTCACCGGCGGCGGGGTCGGAGTTTTCGATCCTGAAACCCGACAATGCGACGGGCAATTTCACCAAGGTGCCGCAGCGTATCGCGGTCCGCATTCGCGTCGATCCGGGCCAGACGCTCAGCCAGCAACTACGACCCGGCATGTCGGTACAGGCTCGCATCGACACGGCAAGTGGCACCCGCGCCAGATGAGAGCGGGAATCATATTGACGATTGCTGCCATGTCGATGGCGGGGTGCGCCGGTCCCCGTTCGCAGACCCCCGCCAATGCGGCGGTCGCACCCCCGCCTGCGTGGCGGACGGCGCTTGGACCCGGCGAGCCGATCCGCGCCGACTGGTGGGCGGCGTTCGGTGATCCGGTGCTGACCCGCCTGATCGAGCGCGCGCTAGCCAACAATCCCGATCTGAGCAGCGCCGCAGCGCGCGTAGAAGAAGCACGCGCAACCGAACGCCTGTCACGCGCGCAACTATCACCAAATATCAGCGGCGGTTTTGGCGGATCGGAGTCGCGCGCCCTAAATCCGTTCGGCGTGGGGCAGAACAGCCTGGGTGCCGAACCGACGATCGAGGCAAGCTATGACCTCGACCTGTTCGGGCGATTGCGCGCCGCAAATGCCGCAACGCGCGCGCAGATTCTTGCGAGTGAAGGTGCGCGCGACACCGTAAGGCTCGGCATCGTGAGCAGTGTCGCCACCGGCTATATCACCCTGCGCGCGCTCGATTCGCGGCTGATCGTCGCCCGAAGCACGCTGGCGGCGCGTGGCGAGGGACTGCGGATCGCGCGGCGTCGGGCCGAAACCGGTTACACCTCACGTCTGGAACTGCATCAGGCCGAAGGCGAATATCACGCCACCGAACAGTTGGTGCCACAAGCCGAACTCGCCATCGCACGGCAGGAAAATGCGCTGGGCGTGTTGCTCGGCGATGTCCCGGCGCCGATTGCGCGCGGCGTGGCGCTCGAAAAGCTCGCGACGCCCGCGATCCCCGACGGCCTGCCTGCCGACCTGTTGCGGCGTCGGCCGGACCTGTATCAGGCCGAACAAACGCTCGTCGCCTCGGACCGGTCGCTGGACAGCGCCCGGCGCGCGTTCCTGCCCAGCATCGGGCTGACCGGTTCGGTCGGCCTCGTCCTGTCCAACCTCCTGCCGAACCCGGTGACGGTCTTTTCGATCGGCGGCAGCATCCTCTCGCCGATCTTCGACGGCGGTCGCCTTCGCGCGCAGCAGGGCATTGCGGTTTCCCGGCGCGATCAGGCTGCTTTCGCCTATCGCAGGACCGCCCTGAACGCCTTTCGAGAGGTTGATGACAGCCTTGCCGGTGTGCTTCGATCGGGCCAGCAGGCGGTCGCATTTGCCGGGCAACGCGATGCGCTGGCAGCGGCGCTCAGGAATGCGTCGAACCGTTACCGGGCGGGCTATTCGTCCTACCTCGACCAATTGGATACCCAGCGCGGTTTGCTGACTGCCGAACTGGCGCTGGTTCAGGCGCGAGCGGATCGTCTGAACGCCTATGTCACTTTGTATCAGGCGTTCGGCGGCGGCTGGTCGGTCGCCGACGTTCAGAACGTTCAACGCTAGGCGACTGTTCTCCGCGATCCGATGGCCCGCCATCCGGCATAACAAATCAGCCCGAACAGGTTCCAGATCAGGAAGAATGCCTGCGTCTGGTGGGGCAGGCTGTAAAACAGATAAAGGCAGCCAAGGATCGCAACCGGCCCCACGACCCACGCCAGCGGCGTCCGGAACACGCGCTTCCGATCGGGTTCGCGACGGCGCAGGATCAACATGCAGGCCGACACCGCGATGAAGGCCAGCAACGTGCCCGCATTGGCGAGTGCCGCGATCTTTGCCAGCGGCGTGACGCCCGCCAATATGGCCACGACCACCGCCGTTATCATCGTGATGCGAACGGGTGTGCCGGTGCGCGCGTTCACCTTTGCCAGCGCGGGAGGCAGCACGCCGTCACGCGCCATGACGAAAAAGATGCGGCTCTGCCCGAACAGGAAGGCGAGGATGACCGTCGGCAAAGCAACCACCGCCGCCGCACCGATCAGCACCGCCGCATTGGGATGGCCCAAAGCCCGCAGGATCAGCGCCAGGGGCTCCGCACTGCTGGCATAAAGCGTGTACGACATCGACCCGACCGCTGTCGCCGCGACGCCGACATAGATTGCCGTGCAGACGATCATTGAGCCGATGATCCCGATGGGCAGGTCGCGCTCTGGATGCTTGGCCTCCTCCGCCGCCGTCGAGATCGCGTCGAAGCCGTAAAATGCGAAAAAGATGATGGCGGCGGCGGCCATCACTCCTTTTGGCGTGCCATCCACCGAATGCGACGCAAAGCCGTTCGGCAGAAACGGATGGAAATGGGCGAGGTCGAACGCAGGAACGGCAGCGACGACGAAGACCAGCAATGCAACGATCTTCACGACGACGAGAATGGCGTTGACCGTTGCGCTTTCCTTCGTGCCCAGCGCGAGCAATCCCGCGACCGCGAACACGATCAGGACCGCAGGCAAATTGACGACGCCGCCCGCCGCCGGCCCCCCCAGTATCGCCGCGGGCATTTGCAGTCCGAGCGACGACAGGAACCCGGCGGCATAGCCTGACCAGCCGACCGCCACCGCGCTGACCACCAGCGAATATTCGAGGATGAGGCTCCACCCGACGACCCAAGCGACACTCTCGCCGATAACGACATAGCTGTAGGTATAGGCGCTGCCCGAGGCGGGGATCATCGTCGCGACCTCGGCATAGGCCAGCGCCGCACAACAGCAGATCGACCCGGCAATGATGAACGACAGGATCACGCCCGGCCCGGCAAGCCCCGCACCGATGCCGACCAGCGTGTAGATGCCGGTGCCGACGATGGCCCCGACGCCCAGCGCCAGCAGATGCCACCAGCTGAGCGTGCGCTTCAAATGGCCCTGCCCGCCCTCCTGCTCCGGCGTGATGATCTTGCGGTGCATGAGGCCGGTCATCGGTCGTTCTCCCCTCGGTCGATTGCACCGACACTATTGGCCAGGCCCCTGAATGACCAGACTTGTGCTTTCAACCCCGGTCGCCGTAGCATGAGTCATAAACCTGATCAGGGGGGACATGATGCGCCGTCTTTTGCTTGCCGCCGTTTTCGCGATGGCTGCCGTGCCCGCTGCGGCGACGCCGACCGACGATCTTCATGGCGTGATCAAGGACCATTGGGCGTGGTATCTGAAGTCCAATCCAGTCTACGCTACGACACTCGGCGTCCACACTTATGACGACCAGATCGGCGACTATAGTCTGGCAGAGGCCGATCGACAGGCGGCGCAGGCGGCGATTTTCATCGAGCGAATCGATGCGATTCCGACGACACAGCTTACGCCTGCGGACATCACCAACCAGGCCATCCTGCGGCGGATATTGTCCGAACAGATCGAAGCCAACACGTTCGGCGAGCGAACGATCCTGTTTTCGACGCTCGGCAGCTGGTTCCAGAATTTTGCGGGCCTGTCCGATGTCGTGCCGGTCCGGACCAAAGCCGACTATCAGAGCTATCTTACCAGACTCGCGCTCTTTCCAAAGGCCAACGCGCAATCGCTCGACATCACGCGGCAGGCGGTTGCTGGCGGCTATGTCCAACCCTGTGTCACGCTGACCGGCTTTGAACAGACAATCACGGGCGTCATCACCGCCAAACCCGAAGACTCGCGTTTCTACGCACCCTTCAAGAACAACAAGCCAGCGGGCGTCACCGACGCCGAATGGTCGGGCATGAAGGCACGCGCCGTGTCGCTCATCACCGACACGCTCAACCCGGAATATCGCAAGATCGACGACTATTACCGGACAAGCTATCTGTCCAAATGCCGCAAGACATTCGGCGCGGCGGCGCTGCCCGATGGCCAGAAATATTACGCGTTCATGGTGCGGCAGCAGACCACCACGACACTGACTCCCAGCCAGATTCACGACATCGGGCTGGGCGAGGTCAAGCGTATCCGCGCCGAAATGGACACGCTCGCCGCCAAGGCAGGCTATGCCAGCCGCGCGGCGTTCATCCATGAACTGCGTACCGATCCGAAATATTATCCGAAGAGCGCCGCCGAATTGATGGGCGTCGCCGCGCTGCAGGCCAAGGTCAACGACGGCAAGATGCCGACGCTTTTCGCCACCCTTCCCCGCCTGCCCTATGGCGTCCGCGCCATCCCCGCCGAAACCGCAGAGGGCAATACGACCGCCTATTATATGCCCGGATCACCCGCTGCCGGGATATCGGGCACTTATTACGTCAACACGTCGAAGCTCGACCAAAGGCCTCTCTATGAAATTCCGGCGCTGACCAGTCATGAGGCGGTTCCGGGCCACCACAACCAGATTGCGCTCCAGCAGGAAATGGACCTACCCGACTTTCGCAAATATGCGACGCAATTCACTGCCTTTGTCGAGGGGTGGGGGCTATATTCCGAACATCTCGGCATAGAGATGGGCATTTACGACACGCCTGCAAAAGACATGGGCCGCCTGTCGTATGAGATGTGGCGCGCCTGTCGGCTGGTCGTCGATACCGGCCTGCACGCGCAAGGGTGGACGAAGGACCAGGCGGTCGCTTTCATGAAGGATAATACCGCCCTGACCGACGCGAACATCGACGCGGAGGTTAACCGCTACATTGGCAATCCGGGGCAGGCGCTGGCGTACAAGCTCGGCGAGCTCAAGATATTGTCGCTGCGGCACAAGGCCGAAACCGAGCTGGGCGCCAGGTTCGACGTCCGGCTGTTCCATGACGCCGTGCTTGGACAGGGACCCGTGCCACTCGACCTGCTGGAAGCGCAGATCGACACATGGATCGCGCATCAAAAGACCGGCACCTGAAGGCAGCGGCCCTTCGATCAGCCGTTATTTCCGCTTTTTCCGCGCTGCATATTTGGCATCGCGAATTGCCTTGCGCTCTTCTTCGGTCATCACGACCGGAGCCTCGGCAGCTTGCGCTTGCTCGGCAAGGGCGCGCTTCTCGGCCTTTTCCTGTTGCAAGGCAGCGCGCTTGGCTTCGCTCTCGGCGCGCTGTGCTGCTTCACGCGCGAGTTGCGCGGCGCGCAGTTCAGCCTGTGCTGCCGCATCGACGGGGGGCTTGGCCCGCAACAGGCTCAACGCCTTCTGCTTAGCCTCTGCTGCCCGACCTACGCGATCCTGAAAGGTCGGCTCCCGAAACGACGACATACTTATCGAACCTCTATCTCATATTTGCCCCGCCGGAATGGCGGGCGTTGCAGCCCATGGTGAATTTCGACGCATTTGTCGAGGGAGAGAGCCGCACGTTCCTGTAACCAACCAACAAGGCGGGCGTCAGTTGCCGTGGGTCAGGGTCCGTATCGTGAACTGGGTTAACAATCTCCGTACGCCGGGCAGCACCGACAGGACCTCCCGGTGAATGCGCTCATAGCTGTCGTCCTCACGCACCAGAACCTTGAGCAGATAATCGGACTCGCCGCTCATCAGATGCGCTTCGCCGATCTGTGACGTCGTCTGCAACTCGCGCTCGAATGCCTGCATCGTCTCCTGACGTTGATCGACGAGCGTGACCGACACGAATACGGTCGAGGGATTGCCACAAGCTGCAGGGGCAAGGCGCGCCCGATAGCCAAGGATCAAACCGGCATCCTCAAGCGCACTTACCCGCCGATGCGCAGCCGATCCCGACAGACCGATCAGAGCCCCCAGTTGTTCGCTGGTCATCGCCGAGTCCTGCCCCAGAAGCTCAACGATTTTGTGGTCGATCGCATTCATAGGGGACGATATCGCCTGAAACGACGATTTTACGCAATGGCTTTGAGGTTTCGTCCAACATCCCGTGATCTTTGCGAAGATCATGTTTGAATAATCGGCTAAAGCTGCGCTCAGGATATGAGGAACCTGTCATGCGCATCGGTGTACCCAAAGAGATTAAGAATCACGAATATCGCGTTGGCCTGACCCCCCCCTCGGTCGGTGAACTCGTCGCCGCCGGGCATGAGGTTTTCGTCGAAACGCAGGCTGGCATGGGCATTGATTTCGAAGATAATGATTACGTTGCTGCGGGTGCCAAAATCCTTCCCGACGCTGCCTCCGTTTTTGAAACCGCCGAGATGATCGTCAAGGTGAAAGAGCCGCAGCCGGTCGAGATCGCGATGCTGCGTCCGCACCATCTGCTGTTCACCTATCTCCATCTCGCCGCCGACAAGGCACAGGCGCTCGGCCTGATGGCGTCGGGCGCGACCTGCATCGCCTATGAGACCGTCACGTCCGACCGCAACTCGCTCCCGCTGCTGAAGCCGATGTCCGAAGTGGCGGGCCGCATGGCGATCCAGGTCGGCGCGCATTATCTGGAAAAGGAACAGGGCGGACGTGGGGTCCTGCTGGGCGGCGTTCCCGGCGTCGCACCCGCCAAGGTTGCCATCCTCGGCGGTGGCGTCTCGGGTGTGAACGCCGCGCAAATGGCGGTGGGGCTTCGCGCCGATGTCACCATCTACGATATCTCGAACGAGCGGCTCGCCGAACTCGACATGTTTTTCGGAAGCCAGATCAAGACCGCCTATGCATCATCGCAGGCGATCGCCGCAGCGGTCAAAAATGCGCACCTCGTCATCGGGGCGGTGCTTATTCCCGGAGCCGCAGCCCCCAAGCTGGTCACGCGTGACATGCTGAAGACGATGAAGCGCGGATCGGTGCTGGTCGATATCGCGATCGACCAGGGCGGTTGTTTTGAAACAAGCCACCCGACGACGCATGACGACCCCGTTTTCGTGATCGACGGCGTCATCCATTATTGCGTGGCGAACATGCCCGGCGCGGTGGCGCGAACATCGGCTTTCGCGCTCAACAATGCGACGCTGCCGTTCGCACTGAAGCTGGCCAATCTGGGCGTCGACAAGGCGCTGGCGGCGGATCGGCATCTCGCCAATGGCCTCAACGTCTCAGAAGGCAAGATCCGGCATCAGGCCGTCGCCGATGCGCTGGAACTACCGATGAACTGATTTGCCGAGCGCCGGGCTACCATGTTCGGCGACCTGACGCTGCCCGTCGATCACGATCGGCGAGGCGACGCCGGGGATACCGTCAGGGGCAATAGCCATGCCGCGTGCGATGACCTGCGGGTCGGCGAAAGTTTCCTCGATCGTGTTGATCGGGCCCGCGGGTACTCCGGCTCCCTCGAGCGCATCGGCCAGCGCCTCTTTGGTCCAGCCGCTGATGGCCGTGCTCAATGTGGCGAGAAGCACCTGCCGATTGACGACGCGACCCGGATTGGTCGCAAAGCGCGGATCCTCCGAGAGCGAGAGCCCGAGAATTTCGCAGAGCCTGGCGAATTGCGAGTCATTGCCAACCGCGATGATCAGATCGCCATTCGCGGTGGCGAAACTTTGATAGGGCACGAGATTGACGTGCGCGTTGCCCATTCTTGCGGGCACCACACCCGATGACATCCAATTGGACGCCTGATTGGCCAGCACCGCGACCTGCGTGTCCAGCAGTGACATATCGACATGCGCACCGACGCCTTCGACATCGCGCCGTCTCAGCACCGCAAGTATCGCTACGGCAGAATAGACGCCTGTGAACAGGTCGGCATAGGCCACCCCTGCCTTCTGTGGCTCGCCGTCCGGTTCGCCGTTCAGCGACATGAAGCCGCCGATCCCCTGAATGATGAAGTCGTATCCAGCGCGATGGGCATAAGGGCCAGTCTGCCCGAAGCCGGTGATCGAGCAATATATCAGTCTTGGGTTGAGCGCGGACAGGCTCGCGTAATCGAGTCCGTACTTTGCCAGACCGCCGACTTTGTAATTCTCTATCAGGACGTCGGCACCCGCCACCATCTCCCGGACCGCTTCTTGTCCCTCAACCGTCGTAATGTCGATCGCGACGCTTCGCTTCCCGCGATTGGTCGAGTGATAATAGGCAGCCCCAAGATCGACGCCCTTCGCATCCTCAAAGAACGGCGGCCCCCAATGTCTTGTGTCGTCTCCGCCGCCCGGTCTCTCGACCTTGATCACCTCGGCACCAAGATCGGCCAGAAGCTGCCCGCACCACGGACCCGCGAGAATACGCGCAAGTTCGACGACCTTGATGCCCGTCAGGGGTTTCATCAAAAGGCGGCAATGCCGGTGATGGCACGGCCCAGTATCAGCGCATGGACATCGTGCGCGCCCTCATAGGTATTGACCGTCTCAAGGTTCATCAGGTGGCGCATCACCTGATATTCGCCCGAAATACCGTTGCCGCCATGCATGTCGCGCGACTGGCGGGCGATATCGAGCGCCTTGCCGACATTGTTGCGTTTGACGATCGAGACCATCTCCGGCGCGAACCGGCCCTCATCCATCAAACGACCGACGCGCAGGCTCGCCTGAAGGCCCAGCGCGATCTCGGTCTGCATGTCGGCAAGCTTCTTTTGATAGAGCTGCGTCGCGGCGAGTGGCCGACCGAACTGATGCCGGTCCAGCCCATATTGCCGCGCAGCGTGCATGCAGAATTCGGCTGCACCCATGACGCCCCAGCTGATGCCATAGCGCGCCCGGTTGAGGCAGCCGAACGGACCCTTCAGCCCTTGCACGTTGGGCAGCAATGCGTCCTCGCCGACCTCGACGTCATCCATCATCACCATACCCGTGACCGAGGCACGGAGCGAAAGCTTGCCCTCGATCTTCCGGGCGCTCAGCCCTGCCATGCCCTTGTCCAGCACGAAGCCGCGAATGCTGCCCCCATGCGCGTCGGATTTGGCCCAGATCACGAAAACATCGGCAATCGGCGCGTTGGAGATCCAGGTCTTCGAGCCGGAAATCCTGTAGCCGCCATCGGTCTTTACTGCGCGCGTTCTCATGCCGCCGGGATCGGAGCCGGCATCGGGCTCGGTCAGGCCGAAACAGCCGATCCATTCGCCACTGGCCAGCTTCGGCAGATATTTCCGCTTCTGTTCCTCTGAGCCATAGGCGTAGATCGGATACATGACGAGGCTCGACTGGACGCTCATCATCGAACGATAGCCCGAATCGACCCTTTCCACCTCGCGCGCGACCAGCCCATAAGCGACATAGGACGAGCCGGCCCCGCCATATTCCTCAGGCAAGGTCAGGCCAAGCAACCCGAGGGCGCCCATCTCCTTAAAAATTTCAATATCAGTCGTTTCATTGGCGAAGGCGTCGATGATCCGCGGAGCCAGACGATCTGCGGCAAACGCCCGCGCGGTGTCGCGGATCATCCGCTCGTCCTCCTCCAGTTGATCGTCGAAGAGAAACGGGTCCGCCCAGTCGAAGCTTCCTGATTGCGTCACGGCTACATGTCCTTTTGGGTTCGATCACCGATCATCGCCCCTTCCCTGATCGAATCAAGCACTAGTTCATGCGCCTTTGTTCTTTATATACGATCACAAATGATCGAAGTCCGCTCGCTCACGATGTTTCTCGCTTTGGCCGAAGAACTCCATTTCGGCGGCACTGCCGAGAGCACGGTCAACTCGCGGCGATCTGGCGATCCGGCGGCAATATGAAGCTTGTCGAGGTAGCGTTGTCCGGACTTGGCGAGGCACCGCTTATGCCAAAACCAGCTACCTCTCAGTCAAGGAAAATGGGGTCGCACCCCTAATCGCGATGCCGCGAGGCTGCGACTGGCAAGGCACAGATCCTGCAGTATTTGCGATTCACCCTGCTCTAATCAGGGGGTAGTCGATCTGCTCCCGACAATTTCGGACGAAAGAACGCGACGCCTTCATCGTGCCGATTTTCGGCACGCGCAGGCTAGATCGCGTGGAGGGTAATCATGGTGCCGCTGCGGTCGATCCCACCGCCCAGTATCTCGCAAGGATCGAAACCATCTTCGCGCGCATTGAGACCATGGGCGCATTGTGTCGATCCCCGGCACCACCAAGCTGCACCGCCTCGGAGAGAATGTCAGTGGTGCAGATGTCGAACTCACCCCGGACGATCCGCGTGAACTTGGCGATGTGCTTGCCAGACAGCCCGTCCGGGGCGCTCGTTACAGCGAGCAGATGATGAAGATGGTCAATCGCCGGCTCCCTCCAAATTCGCGAAAGAAAGGAAATTGAAATGCAGATCAAACGAAACGGCACCATGCCATCGGTAAAAGGCCCCGCCGCCACGTTCACGGGCAATGTACGGATCGACTCTCCGTTCCAGGGAGAAGAACCGGCGCGTGTCGGCGGTGCCATCGTGACATTCGAGCCGGGGGCGCGCACCGCATGGCATACTCATCCGCTCGGCCAGACGCTGATCGTGACGAGTGGCGTTGGCTGGACGCAATGCGAGGGCGAACCGAAGGTCGAAATCCGCGCCGGTGACATTGTCTGGTGCCCGGTCGGCCACCGCCACTGGCATGGTGCCACGCCGACCACGTCGATGACCCACATCGCCATCGCCGAAACGCTTGACGGTCGCGCGGTCGACTGGATGGAACACGTCACCGACGCCGATTATCTCGCCGGGGAGGTTCAGCGATGACCGACGTGATCGTTGTTATCGGTGCCGGATCGATCGGTCAGGCCATTGCCCGGCGGGTGAGCGCGGGCAAGCATGTGTTGCTCGCCGATTTGCGGCTGGAAGCGGCGGACGCTGCGGGCAAGGTCCTGAGCGATGCCGGGTTTGCAGTCAGCACGGCAGTCGTCGATGTCTCGTCGCGCGAATCCGTTCAGGCGCTCGTTGGTCAAGCGACAGCCATCGGCGATGTCACCGGCGTTATTCATGCAGCAGGCGTATCGCCGTCGCAGGCGTCGCCAGCGACGATCCTCAAGGTCGATCTCTACGGCACCGCGCTTGTCCTTGAAGCGTTTGGCACTGTCATCGCCAAGGGCGGTTCGGCCGTCGTCATCGCCTCCCAGTCGGGGCACCGATTGCCCGCCCTGACCGCTGAACAAAATACGGCACTTGCGACGACGCCGGTGGACGATCTGCTCGCGCTTCCGATGCTTGCACCGGACAAAGTGACCGATCCGCTCAATGCCTATCAAATCTCGAAGCGGGGAAATTCGCTGCGGGTCATGGCAGAGGCGGTGCGCTGGGGAAAACGCGGCGCACGCGTCAATACGATCAGCCCGGGCATCATCATGACGCCCCTCGCCAATGATGAACTGTCGGGCCCGCGCGGTGAAGGGTATCGAAACATGATCGCGCTGTCCCCAGCGGGGCGCGCAGGCACGCCGGATGAAGTTGGAACCGTCGGCGCGCTTCTCATGGGAGCGGACGGCGCATTCATCACCGGCAGCGACTTCCTCATGGATGGCGGAGTCACGGCATTCTACTGGTATGGCGATCTCGCGCCGAGGTGATCGGGAGCTTGCAGTTAACGCAAATCCTGGCGGAGCGGCAGGGATTCGAACCCTGGATGGGCTTTTGACCCATACTCACTTTCCAGGCGAGCGCCTTCGACCACTCGGCCACCGCTCCGCATGCACTGGAAGGGGTGGCCACTAGACGGCGGTGACGGATTGCGCAACCGGGCAAGGCGCTTTCCCGACAGGGGCTTTCGCACGGGCGCCGCCGGTGTCAGGATGTGACGATGAAACGACCTGTCAAATCGATCGCGCTTGCCGCATCGGCACTCCTTCTGCAGGCCGCAGGATCTGCCCCTGTGCCCGCGCGCGCTCCTTCGGAGATCGTGGAGGCGGCACCGGCGAGCGACTGGGTGACGATTGCGCCAGACGATCTGCTGGTGATGGACCTCGCCCCCGATACAGGCGGGCATGCGCGGCGCGTGGTGATCCAGTTAATGCCTGCGCCGTTTTCGCAAGGATGGATCGCCAACATCCGCAAGCTGGCCGCGGCGCATTGGTGGGATGGGACATCGATCAACCGGGTGCAGGATAATTACGTTGTCCAGTGGGGCGATGGCACCGAGAAAAAGTCGTTACCGCCGGGATTGGCGAAGGTGCCGGAGGGCGACTACACCCATAACCTGACCGATCCCGAGCGAAAGGCGTTGCAGGCTTCAGTGGAGGCTATCATGGCATTCGGTCCCGTCACCGCCCCCGATAGATTACCCTTCGACCCATCGGTTCCCGACGGCATGAGCGTCTTGTCCAAGGGCTGGCCAGTGGGGACCGACCTGCGCCAAAGCTGGCCCATCCACTGCTACGGCATGGTCGGCGTCGGTCGCGATATGCCGCCCGACGCCGGGTCCGGAGCTGAACTCTACACCGTGATCGGACAGGCCCCGCGCCATCTCGACCGCAATATCGCGCTGGTCGGGCGCGTGGTATCCGGCATCGAGAATTTGTCGAGCCTGCCGCGGGGAACCGGCACGCTGGGGTTCTACGAAAAACCCGAACAGCGCGTGACGATCAAATCGATCCGTTTCGCCACCGAACTGCCTGAAGCGACACGCCCGCATTTCCAATATCTATCGACCGAAAGCGCCACGTTCGCGAAATATGCCGACGCCCGCGCCAATCGCCGCGACCCGTTCTTTATCCACCCGGCTCTGACCAGAGTAGTCTGGAGTGATACCGATGAATCGAAGCGACCTTATCGATGACGTTGCTGCGGCCCATGGCCTATCGAAGACCGTGGCGCGACATTGTAGACAGCGTGCTTAAGTCGATCATCTCTGCGGCTGTCGCTGGCGAGAGTGTATCCCTCGCGGGCTTCGGCAAGTTCACGATAAAGGACCGGCCGGCCCGCGCTGGGCGTAATGCGCAAACTGGTGAAACGATCAACCTTCCGGCTTCAAAAAAGATAAGCTTTAGCGCTGCCAAGGCTTTAAAAGACCAGCTGATTTAACGTCATCTAGAAGGTCGAAGATACCTGTAATGGGCAGGCGTTGTATGATCTCCATGGCTGGGGGGCAGTTTATTCGGGCGTCATGACCGACTGCAATGAAGCCATCCGGCCCGTTCATGACCGGAAGCCTGTGCTGCTCCATCCTGACGAATATGATCGGTGGTTGCACGGTAGCTTTGACGAAGCGCTCTCGTTCCAATTGCGATGTTTCCCCGACGACCTCATCGAAATGACGCGGACCGGCGAATATTGGGACAAGCGCAAGGGCCGGGTGGGTAACGGCGTCGCAGGTCTTAGCGACGAGAAACATCGACGTTGGTGACCAAAATTCGATGAAATCACGGCATCCGGATCGCGGGATCTTTAGTAACCCACGGCCGGCCGTCCCCGTGTCTGCGGCGGCCGATTCCAGATCATCCTTTAGATTTGGGCAAGACCGCGTCTTGGGCGACCCTGTCGTTGCTCTTGACCCAACAAGCCCGCATTCCAGGCGTTGAACCGGAGATCAGGAGGCCCAATTCAGCTGCATCGACACGCTAAATGGAGATGCACGATGCGGAAAGTCAGGGATTTCGACGCGGAACTGAAGGCGCTCAACGATCGCGCGAAGCTGCTCAGACAGCGCAAGGTCCAGCATTCGGCGAGCTGATCGAGGCGACTGGTGCCGATGCGCTCGAGCCCGATCTGCTTGCCGGCGCTCTCCTCGCGGCGGTTGCGGAAAAGGACAAGGCAACCACGTCGAGATGGAGTCGCCAGGGCGCGCAATTCTTTCGCGACACAAGCCGGCGATCCTCTCGCCGTGCTGGTGGCGGTGGTGAAGGCGGCGCGGCGACTGACACAGGCGCGCAATCGGCTTGATGCGACAAGGGCGCGGTCGGATACGAGGGCTTGGGTAGTGGCACGCAGGGAACGCACACGGCATCTGATCGAGCTCGGAGGACTGGTGCAAAAGGCCGGGCTCGTCGAAATCGCGGACGACGATCGCGCCTTGTTGTACGATGCCTTCCTCGAACTCGCGCTCCAGATGCAGGGCGATGACGCGGCGCAGATCAAACTACTGCATAGACGACGCGGCGCACGGGCATTTGCGATCGAAGCGGAGCAAACGCCCGTACCTCGCGCGCAACGGAAATCCGGGCCGTCTGTCGGAAAATTCGGGGTCGATGGCAGCGAATAGCGTCGGCGCTCAGGTTTGCACGTCGCGCCTACCGGCACTCTCGCAGTCCAGCGAAATGTCGTTCTTCGTCTCTCGACGAACTCGCTCGCGGACGGAGGCTGGTCGTCATGCATCACATGTTGATCGGATCGGTGACTGCGACTGGATTGCGCGCGATGAGTATGCATGTCAGCTCGTGAAAAGCGGGGGCCGTGGCGTGGGCCATTCTCCCGTTTCGATCGCGGCGGCAAAATTGCGATCACTGAAACGACGAACTGTGGAGGCTGCCAGAAATTGAACGCCAACCGTCAGGCGAACGACGTCGAGCCGAGAGAGCCCGGCAGGTTTGTAACGACTGTCGACATAGGGCGGGAGGTGAGCGATCACGTCGCGCACAGATGCGTCGTCCCGGTGGGCACGTTCGGATGCAAGCCGATCGGCCAGCTTGCCGAAATCGTGCCCGTCCTTGCCCTTGAAGCTTTTCGGATCGGCGCCACCACGAACCAGCGCCGCCTTCAGTGACAATTCCGCGACCATGCAGATCGGTTGAAGGATGGAATCCACACTGAACGCGGTCGGCAGATTGTTGGCCGCATCGGCAAGATTGGATGTCGCCATCTGCCATAACTCAAGATCGGCGCCGGTTCCGTCGCGGATGTCGTCCAGACCGTACGTGAGGTCGAGAAGATCGGCGAATGCGAAATGGGTTTCGGCGGCAATCCGCTCATCCTCCCGGCACCATGTCCACCACGCGTTGGCATCGGCGAACCCAAGCGCCTGCCAGGGCTCGAGCATTTGCTCGCCGAACACGACCGGCATCGTCACCTTGCGGACCTGATCGACGACAGCGGCAAGGCCGATTCCCATTCCCGGCCAAGCGCTATTCACCTCCGGGATCATCTCCGCATAGGCTGCCATGATCTTTTGCACTTCGGGATTGCCGCCGACGCCCATTGAAAATTGATTGCCGAGGATATCGACGGCGGCATGGAATGGTCGCTGGTGAAGGTGCACGCCTTTCCTGGCATATGTCAGATCCAGGGCGCGGAGGGTTTCGATAGTCCAGATGGTCATGATCGCAGAGATATAGATCGGCGCGTCATGGTCCAGCGCTGGTTGCAACTGGCCGCTTAGGCGGGTTGACAAGCGGGAACAGCGTATTGGGCGGTCGCACTTCGGCGATCCCGCTTGAAGAACCTGGCGCAGGTGGCGGCTCGGCCCCGCCCTCGAATGTCGGACGGGCAATGAACAGGCGTGCTTCCTGCCAGCGAGCGACCGGCGCTGGCGCTGGCCGGGCTTCGGCATTCCCGCCGAGCCGCGCGGTGTAGGCGATGGTTTCCGTCGGGAGAGGAATGCCGCCCTGCACGTAGCGCAGATACCGCCCCGGTCCCGCGTTATAGGCGGACAACGCACCGGGCCATCCATAGCGTGTCGCAAGTTCTGCAAGATACATTGCGCCGCCGATCATGTTCATCCGCGGATCGAATGGATCTGGCCCAAGGCTGTAGCGCGCGGTCAAATAAGCCCATGTCGATTGCATGATCTGCATGCAGCCGATCGCACCCTTTGCCGAGACGATCCGCGTCTTGCCACCAGATTCCGCGCGCATCACGCGCATGACGATTTCGGGCGAGAGGCCCGAGCGCTGCGCCGCTTCGGGCACCTGTGCAGCGCAGCCACCGACGCCTGGGGTTCGGGACTTGCGACAGCTGATGGCAAAGCTGAAGCGGCGGTGGCGGCGACAGCGACCAATATGGTCCAGAACGCCGTCATGACCACGTCCACAGCGGAATTGCGCGGCCGATCACCTGCGCGCGATCGACCGGTCCGAAGTATCGGCTGTCAAACGACGCGCGCAGCGCTGGCGCGATCAGCACCAGTTGATTGTGGGCCAGGCGCTGGCATCCTGACCAGGATGGCAACGCGCGGCCGAATCGATCGCGCCGGAGCGCGAGCGCAACGGTGCGGCCGTCAAGTGTTACACGCTGATCGGCACGGCAGAAGGTGGCACCGGCGAGGGCTGCGACCGGCTTCACCAGCAGCGCGTTGGCCTCGACATAGCGACGCGCCGCCATGAAGCCCGTGAGCGCTGGCGACGGTCGCACCGCGACCAGATCGCCCACGCGGAGGGTGACGTCGGGATCTATTCCGTAAAGGCCAAGCGGTACGCTGGCCGAGGCATTCCAGACGAGTCGCAAGTGCGGGCGATGCATCGCCGGGACCAGAAGCACCGCGAGGGCGGAGCCCGCACCGACGAGCAAGCCGAAGCGAAGCGGACGGCGATGCAGACCGGTGACTGGCGTTGGTGCATCAACCCCATTCCGGTGGAGGTCGCCCGCCATTATCGCTGTTCCCCGCGATCGTCCTCAGCACGGCGCACGGCCGGCAATACGGTTCCGTTGTTCGGGTCAGAGGTGGATGCGCACGCGCCGCGATCACACCAGGCGCGCAATTCCTCGAGCGTATAGACGACGCGGCCGCCGATCTTTCGGTAGGCAGGACCGGTGCCGTAAGTGCGATGTTTCTCAAGCGTTCGTGCGGAGAGGCCGACATAATGGGCGGCCTCCTTGGCGCGCAGATAGCGCGTATCCTTGATGATGTCGGGCATGATGAACTCCGTAATTTCCGTGGCTGCGACGTGATGCGGGAAGCACCTCGTGAGGCAGGCGATCATCGGCGTTGAACGGCGCCCACGGGTGGCCGGAAAGCGGGGGTGTGCGATCCGACCACAGAGGGCATGGCGGAGTCGGTTATGGTTTGAGGCGTGCCCCGAGCAGTCGCCTGTATTCTCCCGTCTCCATCTCGGCCGCCGCTTCGGCAAGGCGGCGCAGATCGGAACGCTCGGAACTCTCAGCCGCCAGTCGTCAGGGACAGGATCGAGCAGAAGGCCGGCAATGTCGCGTAGCGTTGCGCCATCGCGCTGCAGATCGTGAATGCAGAGCATTGCAGCCTGTCGATGCGCATGGGCATTTGGTGGCACGCGTAGCGGCGCACCGATGCCGATCGCGCGGCGGAATGTTTCGACCGCGCGGATGCGATCGCCGTGGCTGCGGTCCGGATGGAGATAGATCCCAAATGGCTTGCCCGGCATCGGTGCAAGTTCGGCCGGGATCCAGAGTGGCAATTCCGGCGCGCCGTGTCGGTGGATCAGGAGCGATGTTCCGCCCGGTGCGGCGATGCGCACGGTGCGGTCGCCCCAGGCGGCTGGTCGGTAGAAGATATCGCCGATCGATCGCGCCCAGGCCACGGGGCGGACGATCGTCAGGGTGCCGACGTCAAGCGATGGCAGCCAGGCGACTGGCGGCCTTGCGGTAGCGGGTGTGTCTGGATCGACTGCGAAAGGTCAGGCCCCAATGGGACCACCTCCCCGCCCGAACATGCTGCGGAAGGTCGACCACCGGTCGCGCAGAGCGATGGGTGGCGGCCAGGGCGAACGCAGAAGCGCGGCGCGCGGCTTCGCCGGCCGATGTCTAGATGGCGCGGAAGTCGGGATTGCGGCGTACCCATTCCCAGGCAAATCCACGCGCGCTTAGAGTCAATAAAGCCCGATAAGGCTCGGGCAGCCGCATTCTTTGGTATCCTGGCATCGCATTACTCCCGGATGCCCCCCGTACTATCCGATTATGTTGCGAATGATTCGCGACTCAAGGCCGCCCGCGCTTATCGCCGGATAAGCCGCCCTTATGCTAAGCGCTTAATATACAACCAAATGGATCAAACGAAAGCCCCTCCCGGTAGATCCGGGCGGGGCATTGAAGGGCTAACTCAGTCGCCGTTGCGCTTGGCAGGGCGCGACCAGATCAGGCTGTACGTGTCGCCTTCCTCGTCGTCGAAGAGGTTGGCGTAGATCGGACCGGTGAAGCTCGGATCGTCGAGCTTGAGGCCGAGATATTCGCGGCCCTCGTTCGACTGCTTGGTCCAGCCTGCGCCGATTTCGGCGCGGCCAACCATCACCCGGTGCGTGGGAGCCGCGTCGCTGGAGCGATTGGTCTCGGGAACGATGCGTACGCCCTTGGCCTGAACGCTGAGGGTCACGATCTCGCCGGAGAAACCGTCCGAGGTCTTCTTGAAAGTGCCGATGGTTGCCATGATAAAAACTCCTGACTTAAATTTCGAACCCGCGCCCATCGCGGCCTCGATGGCTTGCCCGTTGACCGGGACTGCCGCCGCCGCAGCCGACAGGCCCGAAGCAAAGCGGAGGACGGGGGAAGGATCGCTATTTTGCCTCGCGAGGAATGGATCCCTTCAGGGTCCAGGGGAAAATAGCGATCCGGCCCTCGTTGCGGCTCAGGCGGCAGAGGCGAAGCCGGTTTCGGTCATCAAAGCCATCAAGGAGAGGCCGTGTGGGACCGGGTTTGGGATCCGCCAGACAGGAGATCGGCACACCCAGGACAGTGTGAAAGAGGCTCGGTTATGGCGTTGTATGATCGGATACCTCTGACTGCGAACCGGCGGGTTGCCAAAGATTCCTGGCCATTCGCTTGACGGCGCTTCCGTCACCGCGTGGGTGGACCGGCGATTCCGGCGCAGGCTGGACCAAGCAGTCGCACGGGTGGGTCATTCTCGGCACGCTCCCGTCTCCGCGGCCGGCCAACAACAAACACCGGCGCAGGATCAGATTCGGACATGACCGCTGCCCTTCCCGGCCATCGGTGATCAGCCCAAGCAAAGCCCCGTCCGGACCTACTGAGCGAGGCGTGTTATGAAATCAGCAATTGGGAGGCGTCGACCAATCTATGATGCGGGTCGGCCGATCCGGCTGGCAGCCGCCAGTCCGGTAAGTGCCGCCGAGGCAAGGGCTGGGATCAACGTGGGCAAACTGGATAGACCTGCGAGACCATGGCCAACCTTATATCCTGCCAACGCCGCAGGGATCGCTAGCGCGGCCACCACCGCAATGCGGGCCGGGAGCGAACCCGTGAGCGCGACGAAGCGCGCCAGCCCTGTCACGAGCATGAACGCGGCTATCCCGATCAACATGGCGGCCGTTGCAGAACAGCCGCCATGGGCAGACGCGAGCGCTGCGGCAAAGCCGACCGCGAGCGCCAGTGTATGACTGGCCGCATTCAAGAAAAAATGGACGAAAGCGCCGATGCCAATCAGCGCCAGGGGTAGGAGAATGATCATGACAAACGCGCCCTTCCAATCAATTGGGGACGCGCCTCCACCTTCCACCATGGCGCGTTTGGATCATAGCAGATCGAAGCACCCGGCGAAACCGCCGAGCGCGAAGCTCTCGATGCGATCCATCGCTGATTATGCAGCGAATACGTCGTATTCGGTATTATGCGGATATCTGCATAATCGCGAATATGATGTTTTTGCGAACTGATCGTTGCAATCGAGCGCCTGACCGAACCCGGCGACGGTTTCGTCGGCGGGGCATTTCTGCTATATTCCTGACGCGCTGTGGTGGCTGGTGGAAGCGCGTCCAACCTTTTGAAGAAAGGACGTGACGCCATGCCTATCCTGTTTCCACTGACGTTGATCGGTGTCGGTTTTCTGATTTACGCGTTGTTCGCGAGCGCGACGCTGGCACTGCCGATCGGCGCCGGCCCGGCGGCCGGCTTTGGCAGCACCGCGCTCGGCATCGCTCCGCTGTCGTCGGTAATCATCGCTATCGTCGCCTTCATGAGCGTGATTGCGATCGGTCGCTTCGCGGCGCTATCGCTGTCGAACCGCTCGGCACGCGGCATGCTGATCGCCTGTTTTGCCATCCCGGCTGCAATTGCCGGTTTCTCGGTCGCGAGCGCCTTCGCATCACTCGCAGGCTTTGCCAGCATCGCCATTGCACTCGTTGCGGGTGGCTTGAGTGGCGCTATCGCCGCGCAACGGCTCACCGGCCCGGTCGCCTAATCGCAGCAATACCGTCCTCATTTATCCTCACATCGCCCCGCCCGGTCGTTCCGGGCGGGCTTTCTGTAGGCCCACGATGCCATTGCCCGGGAGGGGCGATGGAATCAGCCGGGTCGCTGGCTGTCGCTGAAAACGAGGGGCTCGAGGGTTCCGGCATGCAGATGGCGAGCCAGCGGTCCGCTATGCTGCGGTCATCGTCGGACAAGGATCCAGGAGCGCGACTCCGCACGGTTTGAGTCTTTCTGGCCACGGGGTTTCCGGTGGTGGAGCGGGGATCGAGACCGAACGGACACCCGCCCGTTTGCAGGCGGATCTATCCGGCAACACGCTCTTGACGTCGGGCTTCTGGACGGGCGGTGACGCTGGGGCCACGCCTCCTTCCGGCAGATCCGGGCCAGTGCCCAAACGGCCTCTCGAAATGGCTTGATGACCGAAACCGGCTTCGCCTCTGCCGCTCGGGGCCGCAACGGCTTTGGGTCACTTTTTTCCCCTGCCGGCTTCGCCGTCATTCCTCGCGGGGACAA
>JAQGKX010000028.1 GCA_028289885.1 Sphingomonadales bacterium | reverse complement strand
AGGACTTCCGATGACTCAATATGTATATCGATTCGGCGGCGGTATTTCAGAGGGCGGGCAGGACAAGACGCTGCACGGTGGCAAGGGCGCGAACCTCGATGGCATGGCGTCGATCGGCCTGCCTGTTCCTCCGGGCTTCACCATTTCGACCCCGATGTGCGAGCGTTATTATGAGGAGGGCGAGGCTTTTCCCGCCGAACTCAACCCGCAGGTCGCCGACGGACTTTCGCATATCGAAACGATCACGGGCAAGAAGTTCGGCGATCCCGCCGATCCGTTGCTCGTCTCGGTCCGCTCGGGCGCGCGGGTTTCGATGCCGGGCATGATGGACACCGTCCTCAACCTCGGCCTGAACGACATTACGGTGCAAGGCCTCGCCAACGCATCAGGGGACGCGCGCTTCGCCTGGGACAGCTATCGGCGTTTCATCCAGATGTATGCCGATGTTGTTCTTGGTCTGGATCATGGTGCGTTCGAGGAAGCCCTTGAAATCGCCAAAGAAGACAAGGGCTATTCGCTCGACACGCAATTGTCGGCGGATGATTTGCAGGCGCTGGTCGCCGAATATCTCGGGCTGGTCGAGGAACTCTGGGGCAAACCTTTCCCGCAGGACGTTCACGACCAGCTATGGGGCGCGGTCGGTGCGGTGTTCGGCTCATGGCAGTCCGAGCGCGCCAAGGTCTATCGCCGCATCAACAATATCCCGCATGGCTGGGGCACCGCCGTCAACGTGCAGGCAATGGTGTTCGGCAACATGGGCGAAACATCGGCAACGGGCGTCGCGTTCACCCGCGACCCGGCCAATGGCGAGCGGGCCTATTATGGCGAATACCTTATCAACGCGCAGGGTGAGGACGTCGTTGCCGGCATCCGCACGCCGCAATATCTGACGACCGCCGCGCGCGAACGAGCCAATGCCAAGCCGCTGTCGATGCAGGAATCAATGCCCGAAGTTTATGCCGAACTGGCGCGCGTGTTCGATCTGCTCGAACTGCACTATCGCGACATGCAGGACATCGAATTCACCGTCGAGCGCAGCAAGTTGTGGATGCTACAGACGCGGACCGGAAAACGTACTGCGCGGGCTGCTTTGAAGATCGCCGTCGACATGGCGAGCGAAGGCCTGATCACGCAGGACGAAGCGGTGATGCGCGTTGAGCCTGCCGCGCTCGACCAATTGCTCCATCCCACGCTCGATCCCAAAGCCCCGCGCGATGTGCTGGTCAAAGGCCTGCCCGCCTCACCCGGAGCAGCGACGGGAGCCGCCGTATTCGACAGCGACACCGCCGAACGCCGCGCTGCCCTGGGTGAATCGGTCATCCTCGTCCGCACCGAAACATCGCCCGAGGACATTCACGGCATGCACGCGGCAAAGGGCATATTGACGGCGCGTGGCGGCATGACCAGCCACGCTGCGGTCGTTGCACGCGGCATGGGTCGCCCCTGCGTCTCTGGCGCAGGATCGCTCTCGATCGACGCGAAGCTGAAGACCGCAAAGGTCGGCAACCGAATCGTGAACGAGGGCGACATCATCACCCTCGACGGTTCCTCGGGCGAAGTGATGATCGGTGCGGTCGCCACCGTCCAGCCTGAGCTGTCGGGCGATTTTGGAACTCTGATGGTGTGGGCTGACGGCGCGCGCCGGATGAAGGTCCGCGCCAACGCCGAAACTCCCGCCGACGCGAGGGTCGCGCGTGAATTCGGCGCGGAGGGTGTCGGGCTTTGCCGCACCGAACATATGTTCTTCGAAGCAACCCGGATCACGTCGGTTCGTGAAATGATTCTTGCGGAAGACGAAGCGGGTCGGCGTCATGCGCTCGCAAAATTGCTCCCCGAACAGCGTGCCGATTTCCTCGGTATTTTCGAGGTCATGACGGGATTGCCGGTGACGATCCGGCTGCTCGATCCACCATTGCACGAGTTCCTGCCAACCGCCGAAGCCGATTTCGAGGAAGTCGCCAAGGCCGCCGGAGTGGCCGTGGAAGTGCTTAAGCGCCGGACCGTCGAACTCCACGAGTTCAATCCGATGCTCGGCCATCGCGGATGTCGTCTCGGCGTGACCTATCCCGAAATCTACGAAATGCAGGCCCGCGCCATTTTCGAGGCGGCCTGTGACCTCGAAGTCTCGCCAATCCCCGAAGTCATGGTCCCGCTCGTCGCCACAAAGCGAGAGCTGGAACTGATGAAGGACGTCATCGACCGCACCGCAGAAGCCGTGTTTGCTGAACGCGGCAAGCGCATCGAATATATGGTTGGCACTATGATCGAATTGCCCCGCGCTGCGCTGATGGCTGGACAGATCGCCGAAGTGGGCGAGTTCTTCAGCTTCGGCACCAACGATCTGACGCAGACGACGCTCGGCGTGTCACGCGACGATGCCAGCCGGTTCCTGACGACATATGTCGACAAGGGCATCTATGCGATCGACCCGTTCGTCAGCCTCGACATCGAAGGCGTGGGAGAGTTGATCGCACTGGCGGCAGGGCGGGGGCGCACGACACGCCCGGACATAAAGCTCGGCATCTGTGGCGAACACGGCGGCGATCCGGCGAGCATCGCGTTCTGCGAAGGCGTTGGCCTGGATTACGTCAGTGCATCACCATACCGCGTCCCGATTGCCCGGCTCGCTGCCGCACAAGCGGCTCTCGCTACGAAGTAGGAGGCCTTAGACAGGGCGGCGTATCGTGCGTTCCTCCAGCGGTGGGATGCGCGTGTCGCTGACCATGCCGTGCTGCTGGAGATGCGCCTCGTAATCGCGGCAGAGGGCGAGATGGCTTGCGCGCTCGTCTTCATACGCGCGCCGCCACTTGGCACCGCCCGAGCGGCTCATCAATCCGATCAGCCAACCGGCGATCAGGACCAGCACCACGACGGCCCATTGGTTGGTGGTAAATGCGGGCATTATGTTTCTCCTCCGTTATGAGAGGAGAACAGACGATGCCCGCACTCGTTCCAACTGGGTCGCCTCGCTTATTTCCCGATGAAGTTGTCGGAGATCGAACAGGCCGCTGGCCCGAGGATCACGATGAACAGCACCGGCAGGATGAACATGATCAACGGAATGGTCATGATGGCGGGCAGGCGGGCCGCTTTTTCCTCGGCGCGCATCATGCGTTCGTTCCGGAATTCGGCAGACAGCACACGGAGTGCAGAAGCCAGCGGCGTGCCGTATTTCTCGGTCTGGATCATGGTCGTTACGACGCCCTTCATGGCGTCCAGTGGAACGCGCATGGCAAGATTGTCGAACGCCGAGCGCCTGTCGGTTAGGAAGCTGAGTTCGATCGCAGTGAGCGCGAATTCGTCACCAAGTTCGGGGTAGGCGCGGCCAAGTTCCTTGGCGACGCGACCGAACGCGGCATCGACGGTCAGACCTGCTTCAGCGCAAATCACCAACAGATCGAGCGCGTCTGGCAGGCCCTTGCGGATCGCGTCGGTGCGCTTTTTCACGATGTTGTTCACGAAAATGTCAGGCGCTTTGTAGCTCATCACCAGCGTAGCGGCGACGATGCCATAACGTTTCAGGGGGCTCCACAGTGGGAAACCTCCCATGACGTAGACGTACAGGATCATTGCCCCGCCGAAGACGATCGGCAATACAAGCCGCGCGAAAATCACCGCGATCGCCATGTCTTTCGACCGAATGCCGCCCTGCATCAAACGCAGCTGGGCCGATTTTAGCTGGCTATCCTGCAGAACCTTGAGTGAAGACAGGAACGACCGCATTTTGTCGGTCGTCTCGTTCTTCTGCGTCAGCTTTGCACGGCGTCGCGATGTCGATGCGACGATACCGGCCTTTAACTGTTCGCGGCGCTCGGTAAGCGCCTTGACACGCTTCTGCATCGGATCGCGGACGGTGGTTGCGGTATAAATGGCGACGATGACGGCAAACGCGGCAATTGCGGCGAGGATCGTCCCCGCCCACAACACGTCGATCCCCATCAGCATCGGGCCAGGAACGGTCGGATTCATCGGATGCTGCCCTCGTTCATATCTCGAAGCTGATCATTTTTTTCATGATGAGCGCGCCGATGCCCATCCATGTGAAGCCGCCGATACCGGTTATGATGAGGCGCGGATCGACGAAGAACTTGCCCATGTAATTCGGATTGATAGAATAAATCAGCGCAAAGACGATGAAGGGCAGGGCACCGATGATATAGGCCGAGGCCTTCGATTCCGACGACATTGCCTTGATCTTCAGCTTCATTTGCGCGCGAACGCGCAACACCGTGGCCAGGTTGGACAGGGTTTCGGCGAGGTTACCACCGGTCTCACGCTGGATGGTCAGGCTGATGCAGAAGAACTGGAATTCGGGCGTACCGAGGCGATCTGCAGTCTCCTGCATGGCCGCGTCCATCGTGCGGCCTATCTTGATTTTGTCGCTCACCGCGCGAAACTCGACACCGACCGGCCCCGGAACTTCCGAGGCTACGACGCCCAATGTTTCGGAGATCGGCAGTCCCGAACGAAGCCCGCGAACGAGCAGTTCGATCGCGTCGGGAAACCGCTTGTTGAACAGGCCGACGCGTTTTTTGATCATGTAGCTGACGGCGACGTGTGGAAACCACAGGCCCACGAATAAACCGACCGCAAGGCACAGCAGGATCGGCAGTCCCTTGATCTTCATGATCAGGGCGATAACAAGGAGGATGATGAGGCCCGCCATCAGATATTTACCGGGCGTCCAGTCCTTGCCCGTCATGTCCAGACGCTTCTTGAGCTGGGCCGGGTTGGGCAGCAGCCGCGTCGCGATCCCATCCATCTTGGTCGCGCGTGTCGCCTGAATCCTGCGCAACTGTGCCTCTACGACCGCACCTGCAGAATCGCTGTGGCGATCGCGGAGCGCAATCATCCGCCGCGCCTGGATTTTCCTCTCGTCCGGCCCGGTAAAGGCGAAATAGACGAGCAGCAGGATCAGGAACGCACTGCTCGCCAAGAGGAGAAGTTGCTGGATATCCACGGTCAGGCTGCCTTTTTGCCGGTTTTCTTCGGCAACATGGCCGTGATTCCGCTAAGCTTGCCCAACAGTGACGATTTGCCACCGGCTTTTCCGTTCGTGGCCGCGGCCGCAGCGGCTGCCGCCTCTTCGACCGTCGCAACGAGCCTGTTCGTGACTTCGATCAGCACGGTCGCTGCCTTGCTCCCCTTGCCTGCCTCGGCCAGCGTTTTGCCGAGTTTCGCGGCCTGGGTCGCAACCTTGGTGTCAAGGGGCACGATATAGTCGAGCTTGCGTTCGATCGAGGTTTCGAAATCCTTGCGGCTGATTTCGACGGAGCCTGCCGTCGGGACCTTATTGGCCACGACCAGAACCTTGCTCTGTGGCGCATTGGATTTTAGCCACGACAGGATGCGGATGACATCGCGCGCCGACGCAAGCGTGAGTTCGGTGGCCACGATGGTCGCCTGGACATCGCTCATCAGATGAGGATGCTGGACGAGCATGTTGCGGGGGAGGTCGATGACGGTGCATTCGAACGCCGTCCGCATTTCTTCCTGAAGCTGGAAATAAGCGGCACCATCGGTCATCATCGGCTGGTTGATCGGCGCTTCTGCCGACAACACCGCGAGTTTCTCATTGGCCTTAACCATCGCACGTTCGATGAACAGTCCATCGATCCGGCTTGGATTTTCGATAGCATCGGTCAGGCCGCGTCCGGGCTCGAGATCGAGTGTCAGGGCGCCGGTGCCGAAATGGACATCGAGGTCGAGCAGTGCCGTGGATCGTTGGGCTTTGTCACCCAGCAGCCATGCGATTGAAGTGGCAATCGTCGAAGCGCCCGCACCGCCGCGAGCGCCGATGACTGCGGCCATGACGTGCGGACGTTCAGTGCTGGCATCGACATGCTTTGGCGCGTTGAAGACAGTCTGCGCATGCGCAAAAGCCTCACGCAACTGGTCGGCGCTGAATGGCTTCAGCAGATAGTCCTGGATGCCGCTGGCGACGAGATCGCGGTAAAGGCGGACATCGTTGACCTGACCAGCCGCGATGACGACGGTTCCGGGCTCGCAAACTTCGGCAAGCGAATTGATGTCGTTCAGCGGATCGCCGCTTTCCGACAGGTCGACGAACAGGATTTGCGGGCTTGCCGACACGGACAACGATTGGACGGCGTTACGCAGCCCGCCCTTGTTCACCTTGTCGGGTGCCCAGCCAAGTTCGACGATCACAGGGCGAATCTGCTCGGCCGTCAGTTCATCGCAGACGAAAGCCGTGAAGGGGTCGCGCACTGCGCCGCCGTTACGCCCGGGAGTCCAGGGTGCGTTCATCAGTTTCCTCCCTTGCTGGATTCTATCTTGAGCGAGCCGCCGGTGAGGGCAGCCGCACGATATCCCTTGATCGCCTTTGTCGACGTCGACGCATCGACTGTCTGCGATCCTTCGCGCCCAGCAAGCAGATCATGCGGATCCGCGGTCATCGCAGCGAGGTTGCCGTTCGTGGAACAGCCAAAGTTCGATGCCTGGCTGCCGTCGTATTGCGGGTTGGACGGCGTGCTGTAATCGGGGCAGTTCGGAACCGCCGCCGTCATGCGGCTGATGACCACGCGGACGGCACCGGAGGGGATCGTTCCCTCGGTTACCGGAGCACTTTCCTCCACGAGCAAGCCATAGCGGGCAGCAACGCTGGCGACGGCATGGCGAGCGCCACGGTCACCGCCGGGTGCATCGACCGAAATACGGTCGCCGAAACGGAGCTTGATCGATTCGAACCAGCCGTTGAGCCGGTTCGCCTCGCCGGGCGAGAAGTCGTCGCCATCGGGCGCGGCCACATCGAAGACATAGTCGGTTCGGCTAACCACAGGCTGATGGACCGTTTCAAGTCCACGAGTGGCTTCGGTTCCGCATGCCGTCAGTGAGACACTGCAGGCAATGATGGCGAGAACAGAAAGGTTACGCATGGTTTTCATCTCCGTTTCTCGTATCAATTGCCGCTGAAGCCGGGCGCCGGGGTGTTTTTGGCCGAGGCGCGTGGATTGTTCGTCGTACCTCGCGGTGCAAACGCGGTCGGGCTGGTCGATCCGGCAGGAACCGTGACCGGAGGCGCGAGCGTGGGTTTAGGACGCTGTCCACCCGATTTCCCGCTGAAATCCTGACCCATAATGAAGTTGGCAAGATCAGTCGGATTTTTCAGACCGTCGGTCGGCAAGTGGATCGTAGCTGCCGATACCGGCTTGACCAGATATGGCGTGACGATGATCATCAACTCGGTCTGCGCGCGACGATAGCTTGTCGACCTGAACAGAGCGCCAAGCACCGGAATGTCGCCCAGGAACGGCGCTTTCTGGATGGAATTGGTGTTGTTGTTTTGGAGAAGTCCACCGATCATGAAGCTTTGTCCAGAGCCAAGCTCAACGGTGGTTTCGGCTCGACGCGTCGTAATTGCGGGAACTGTAAAGCCGCTGAGCGTTACCGACCCTTCGGAAGAAAGCTGCGACACTTCCGGACGGACGCGCATAGAAATGCGGCCATCGGCGAGGACGGTTGGGGTGAACGACAAGCTTACGCCATATGATTTGAATTCAACCGAGACTGCCCCAAGACCTTGTGCCATCGGGATCGGAAATTCGCCACCAGCAAGGAAGCTCGCAGTTTCACCGGATACTGCGGTCAGATTAGGTTCGGCGAGCATTGTAATCAGGCCGTTTGTTTCGGCCAGATCGATTGCGGATGCGACGTTCACTCCAAATAGTTTCCCGACGAGCCCGATCGTTGTCGTGCCTGCGCCCAAGCTCTTGATATCTATGCCACCACTGGGTGTAAGGGAGCCGAAGTCACGGCCTTGGCCTAACATAAAACCGAAACCGCCTCCGGTAGTATCGAGGGACGTCAGGTTGACGCCAATCTGCTTCGATAGCGAGCGGCTGACTTCGGCAATCTTGACCTGCAGATTGACCTGCAGGGGTGTCGCGGTGCGCAGTCGGCTGACGACTTCGACCTTGTCGCCGAGAAGGGCTTTGACGAGACGTTCTGCCTCCGCGCCATCTTCGGGGGCCGCAACTGCACCGGTCAACAGCACAAGGCCGTTCATCGAGGTGGCGTGGATGGTGTTTTCAGGCATGGCGAGGCGCAGCATCTCGTCGAGCGAGTTTGCGTTGGCCCCGACCCGGATATTGGCCGAGAAAATGACCGCGCCTGCCTTGTTCTTGGCATAGATGCTCGCTTCGCCCTCGGACTTGCCGAAAACGTGGATCTGGCGTGCTGAGCTGACATAGACGTCGGCAACGGCGGCGTTCGAGGTCCATACATCCGAAACGCCGGCAGGAAGGTTGTAGAGTTCGCCGCGGCCGACCGACAACACGATTTCGCGTGTCGGGCGCTGTTCACCCTGCGGCAGCGAAACTGCTGCCACCGACCGCTTCATGCCTCGGCCATGTGGCGCAGCAATCGAAGGGATGGACGTTGCAAAGATTGCGGCAAGGGTGACGATCGAACTGGCGATCCGCGCCTTGTGAAGTAGAGACGTGCGGTTCATTTTAATTCCCCCCCACCGGAGTATCGGTCACGGCATTACCGCGCGCGACATGGACTATGGGACCCATCGATACAGACGGGCTGCCGCCCCCGATCGCAGGCGTTCCCGGCGATGCAGGGCCAGCCGGAGCCATTCCCTGCGGTGGCACCGTCTTGCGCTGGAAGCGTGACACGTCGGCACCTGTTACGAAGGTCGTGTTGGTATCCACCGGCCGCGACGCGACTTCGACCAGAAAGCGCTTGTCTTTCGGATCGGTGCCCGCTGGTACGCTGACGGTGCCCGCTGCGATCGCCGCGTCGAGGTCGGATGTATTGTCGGCAATCGATCGCAGCGAAAGCGATAGCTGGCCGATGCTTTGCGCAACCTGGATTTTCTCGGCGATGCGCGGCGTTACCTCGAGCGTTACGGTGGAGAAGGTCTTGACGTCCTTCTTCCCCGCGTCGTCTTCGGGCGCAGTCCGCTGGTCGGTTGCAAGGACGCGCAGATTGCGGATGAATGTCTCGGATGTCTTCAGCGATGCTCCGCCGCCGGTGCCGTCGACAGTCTGCGTCAACATCAGATCGACGCGATCACCGGCAAACACAAAGCCCGCGACGCCCGCCGTTGCCGAAACCGACACGGTGACGGCACGCATGCCGGGTCCGAGAGCGGCTGCAAGGAAACCGCGGTCGCCGGGGCGTACCGTGGACCCTTGTGTCAACGGCTGGCCTGCCGAAATCTGGGCGCGAACCACCGTTCCCGCCAGCGAAGTCGCATCCGCCGTACCCTTCAGGTAATAGGCGTTCTGGATGAGATCCTTCGGCCATGGCGCGAAACGAAAGCTGTCCAGCCCGATGATCGTACCCACCGGAAGCGCCCGCGTGGCGACAAGCACCTCTGGACCAGTGGCCACGATGGTTGCAGCCTGGGCAGCGGGGGCACCACTGCGCCCGAACATGTTCTTCGCCATGACTGCGGTAACCGCTGCGATGAGCAGAGCTCCGACGAGTAGAGCGATCTTTTTAGGTTCCATGTCGGGCAACGCCTCCTTGCGTTGTGCGTGTGTTCGAACATCGTTAATCGGGTAAATTGGTTAAGATATCGTTTGGGAGAGTTCCCACAGGGCGGCGAAAGTTATTGCGATTCCATAAGGAATCTCAGGACGTCCTTCGATTTTCTGAATTTTATGCAAAATCAGCATCGCGAGAGTGAGCAAACCGCCGAGGATTGCCATGATCCAGATGAAGTGCAGAAACTGGAGCGGGGGGAACCAAAGCGCGAGCGCGGCGATCATTTTGACGTCGCCCCCGCCCATCGCGCCAAGGGCGAACATGCCCGCGAACAATGCGAAAGCAAGTGCGGCCTGTCCGGCCTGCATTGCCACATCGGGCCAGATCGCCAGTCCGTTTTGCCACCACCACAGCGGCGCACCGATCGCAATGGCCAGGTTGAGCCAGTTCTCGATCGTTCGGGTCCGCCAGTCCGTGATGGCTGCAGTTACCAGCAACACGACCAGCGCCGCCAAAAGGATTATATGTGAAGCCCCCATCCATTAACCTCTAGACGACGGGCGTTGCCAAACCGTAACCAGCGCGCATGATTTTCGACCGACGTAAAATTCCCGCAGATGCCCGTGTCCTGATGGCCCCGGCGCGGGACGGTTGGCCGTTGCGCACTTATCATCAGCCAGCAGGCGAAGGCAGACAGGCGGGATCAATCCTCTGGCTTGGCGGCAGGGGCGACATATTCGAGAAATACCTCGAAAGTTTCGATGCGTGGACGCGGGGCGGAAGGTCGGTAACGAGCTTCGACTGGCGCGGGCAGGGCGGCTCTGGGCGTATTGGGACAGATCCCCACGTGGGCCACATCGACGATTTCGCAACCTGGGTCGACGATCTGGCCGCATTTTTCGATGACTGGCGCGCGCGTGAGCCGGGTCCTCATTTTGTCATCGGCCATTCGATGGGGGGTCATCTACTCCTCCGCGCTCTTGCCGAAAAACGGATTTCACCGTCCGCCGCGATCCTGTCCGCGCCCATGCTCGGGTTCAACACCGGACCGCTGTCATTTGCGGTCGCGGCGTCGATTGCCAGGCTGATGGCCCGGTTTACGACCAGTCGGCACGCGGCCTGGAAGACCAACGAGCGCCCTTCGCTCCCGGGAACGTCGCGGCAGGGTTTGCTGACTCACGATCACGCCCGCTATTCCGACGAACTGTGGTGGAAGGAGCAAAATCCAGCGCTGGCGCTCGGACCGCCAAGCTGGATGTGGCTCGATGCGGCGTACCGGTCGATCGCCGGACTGCGGAAAGCGGACTTGCTCGAACAGATCGATGTGCCGCTGCTCA
This sequence comes from Sphingomonadales bacterium, assembly GCA_028289885.1. Classification (GTDB taxonomy): domain Bacteria; phylum Pseudomonadota; class Alphaproteobacteria; order Sphingomonadales; family Sphingomonadaceae; genus Sphingomonas_O. The sequence continues at coordinate 8,702 of JAQGKX010000028.1, read as the reverse complement.
TCATCGGGACAGAGGGTGATAAACTCGTCAGCCCCAGCGCTATCCGGCTTTTCGCCGCGCGGCTCAGCCACGCCACCCTCATCATGTTGCCAAAGGATGCCGCGCACGAGATCCTTCGCGAAACCGATCACCACCGACTTCGTGCAATGAAAGAGATTTCGGCGTTCATGGACCTGCAGCGATGATTTACGATTTCGCGATCATCGGTGCGGGAATTGCCGGGGCAAGCCTGGCCGCCGAACTTGTGGCACATGGATCGGTCGTCCTCCTGGAGGCCGAAGACCAGCCGGGATATCATTCGACGGGCCGTTCGGCGGCGCTGTGGCATGAAACGCTTGGCGGGCCGTTGATCCAGCCGCTGACGACGGCATCGTTTGCAGTGTTGAACGACGGTGGGTTCCTCAGTGCGCGTGGGTCGCTGAGTGTTGCCGAACCGCAGAACATCGGCTTGCTCGACAGACTGGCGGAGGAGTTTTCGGGGACCGTCGCCTTGCAGCGCATGACGCACGACGACATCAGGAGGCGTATCCCACGTGCGCGCGCCGTTCTGGTTGCAGGCCTGCTTGAACCGAGTTGTGCCGATATCGACGTCGCCGGTTTGCATGCGTCAGTGCTGTCCCGATTCAGGCGCGGCGGTGGGGCCGTCCAGATGGGCTTCCGCGTCGATGCAATCTCTCGCAAGTCGGGAAACTGGGAGATACGCGCAGATACCCGGACTGCGAAGGGCAAAATACTTATCGACGCAGCCGGGGCCTGGGCCGACGTAGTGGCGATACTAGCAGGCGCCCGGCCCCTCGGCCTTCAGCCGTGCCGTCGTACGCTTGCACAGGTGCGGGTCAACGGCGACGACGTCCCCGCCAACCTGCCAATGGTTACCGATGTCGCGGGCAGTTTCTACTTCAAGCCTGAAGGCCCGGATAAACTCTGGATTTGCCCGCAGGACGAAACGCCTGTCGATCCGGGCGACGCGGCGCCGGAAGACATCGATGTCGCCATCGCTATAGACCGGCTGGAAACCGTGACCGACTGGAAAGTGCTCGCGGTCGAACGCAAATGGGCGGGGCTGCGGACCTTCGCTCTCGATCGCCTGCCGATTTACGGCTTTGATCCGGCAGTTCCGGGTTTTTTCTGGTGTGCGGGACAGGGCGGCGTCGGTATCCAGACGTCACCCGCCGCCGCACGACTGGCAGCGGCACTGCTTGTCGGCACTGCGCCGGAGATCGACCCCAGACATTATTCGCCGCAGCGATTCGCATCGGATGCGAAACGAGACTAGCCTGCCAGTTCCACTGACGGAGACGATCCATGGCTCACAAATTTGTGATCGAGCAGAACAAGGCAGGCGAATATGTTGCCAAGTTCAAATATAATTCGGAGACGATTTTCTGGACCGAGGGCTATGCGTCGAAAGCGGGTGCCAAAAACGCCATCGATTCAGTGAAAAAGAACGGACCTGCCGCCGAAACCGATCCTGACTAAAGGCAGTTTCTCAGCCTCGGGACGCGACGATAGCGGCATCGCTGGCCAATTTGTCGGCGCGCTCGTTGTCGGCGTGTCCGGCGTGGCCCTTGACCCAGATCCAGTCGATCCTGTGCGGCTTTGCAGCAGCCAGCAGAGCCTGCCAAAGTTCGGCATTCTTGACCGGCTTGCGATCGGCGGTTCGCCAGCCGTTCTTTTGCCAGCCGTGGATCCATTTGGTCAGCCCATCCATCACATAGCGGCTGTCGGTCGATAACTTGACGCGGCAAGGCTGTTTGAGCGCGTTGAGCGCCTCGATCGCCGCCATCATTTCCATGCGATTGTTGGTCGTCAGTTTTTCACCGCCAGCCAGTTCGCGTTCCTTCGTCCCCGAACGGATGATCGCACCCCAGCCACCCGGACCCGGGTTGCCTTTGCATGCGCCGTCGGTGGCAATTTCAACGCTCGGCATTTCTTGAAACAGTGGTTCAGTCATAGCGCCGCGTAATGGTCGAGCCTGCGCAGGAAAGCGAGAGGGTCCTTGCGCGTGACCATCGCGTCGGCGGGGGTGTTGAGCCAATCCCATGCCCGCGTCAGCAAGAAGCGCAAACAGGCACCGCGCGCAAGGGCCGGGAATGCGGCACGCTCGGCATCGGACAGGCCAAAAGCAGCATCGTATCCGTCCAGAATAGCGTCGCCGATCTCAGGCCGGTAGCCGGTGCCATCGCCCTCGAAACTCCAGGCCGCATGGGTGACCGCGACGTCCCAGGCGCGTACTTCGGTGCAAGCGAAATAAAAGTCGATCAATCCACCGACGCTATCGCCCCGCATCAATACATTGTCGGGGAAAAGATCGGCATGGACGACCGCATGGGGCAGGTCATCCGGCCACGCCCGGTCCAGCCAGTCGAGTTCAACCTGTACGCGTGCGCCAAGGCCCAGTGCGATTTCGTCCAGATCGGTGCCACATCTTGCCGCAAGTTCGTGCCATCCGCGCAGCCCCATCGTGTTCGGACGCTCCAGCGTGAAAGTCGCCAACGCACCGTGCATCCGGGCTAATGCCTCCCCCGCCGCAAAGCCCTGCGCCGGATTGGGATGACTGACCGAGACGCCCGGCAGGAATTCGATCAGGCAGGCGGGACGTCCGGCAACATCCTGTAATTGCTGGCCACCCGAATCACGAATGGCGCGCGGCACCGGCAGACCGTTATCCGCCAGATGATCGAGCAGCGCGAAGAAAAAGGGCAGGTCCTCCGCATCGACGCGCTTCTCATACAGTGTCAAAATGAACCGTGCACCGTCGCTCCCGCCACTGGTATCGATCAGGAAGTTGCTATTCTCAACGCCCTCCGCGATGCCCTTGGCCGAGGTTAGCGTCCCCGCGTCATAGCGTTGCAGCAGCACCGCCATCTCTTCGGCGGAAACGTGAGTATAGACCGCCATCTAGGCTGCGAGGCCGCGTGGCAGTTTGAATTCGATGGTTTCGACGGCAGCCTGAACGATCGTCTCGGTCAGGATAAAGCGCGTCGAGAGGAGGGCAACGACTTCCCGCACCAAAACTTCCGGCGCGGACGCTCCTGCAGTCAGGCCGAGCGACGATGGCGTGCCAAGCCAGTCGAAATCGATCTCGGATGCCCGCTCGATCAGGCGCGCCGGAACGTTACTGCGCTCCGCCACCTCGACGAGACGCAACGAATTTGACGAATTGGGGGCACCGATAACCAGCATCTTCTCACACTGGCCCGACATGCGCTTCACCGCTTCCTGCCGATTCGACGTGGCGTAACATATATCCTCGCCACGCGGCGCATGGATCAGCGGGAAACGCGTCCTGAGCGCCGCGACGATTTCTGCGGTATCATCGACTGACAGAGTCGTCTGGGTCAGGAAAGCCAGTCGCGCAGGGTCGGCGGGGTCCAGCATCGCAACGTCCGCCACGCTTTCGACCAATGTCATTTGTCCGACGGGAACCTGCCCGAACGTGCCGATGACTTCGGGGTGACCCCTGTGCCCGATGAACAATATATGCCGTCCATCGTTGACCAGCCGCTCGGCCTGACGGTGGACCTTCGACACCAGGGGGCACGTTGCATCGACATATTCGAGGCCGCGAGCGTCGGCGTCGACTGGGACCGATCGGGGCACGCCATGCGCCGAGAACACGACGTTTGCACCATTGGGAACCTCGTCCAGTTCCTCGACGAAGATCGCGCCCTTGGCCTTCAGGCTGTCCACGACAAATTTGTTGTGAACGATCTCGTGTCGGACATAAACCGGTGCGCCATGTTTCGCGATGGCGAGTTCCACGATGCGGATCGCGCGACCGACGCCGGCGCAGAATCCACGTGGCGCGGCGATTACGAGTTCTAGAGGTGGAAGCGGCATAGTGCGGTCGCCCTACGCGATTGCTTGCGCGCGCGAAACCCGGTTCCTATGAGGGTTGCCGACAACCGCAGTTCATCAGCCGCAGTCCATCAACCGCAGTCCAAAGGTGTGCGTTCCTTGACGAAAATTCCAGTCTCTGTCGGCGCGCTTGCCGTCCTCGCACTCCTTGGCGCCTGCGCGCACACCGGTGACATCGACGAAACCGGTGGCATAACCGCATCGCGCTCAGCGTGTCCTGCGGTTGCAGTTCCATCCAACACCGGCGATGTCACCTTGTTCAATCCCACCACCAGCCGTGCTGCAAGTGCGCTGGATGTCGTCGCCAATATAACCAATTTGCGCGATACGTGCGGCGACGCGGGCACCGACGTGACGGCGGCGGCGACGTTTGAAGTTCAGGCCCGTCGCCTCAGCCCGATCGGTGCGCGCGATGTGGTGCTGCCGTATTTTGTGACGATCGTGCGCGGCGGCGATACTGTTGTCGCAAAGCGGATCAGCCACGTGACGTTGCACTTCAATGATGGGCAACTTCGCACGACGGCAACGGCAAGCGGCGGCGCGGTGATCGACCGTGCCTCGGCAACGCTGCCGCAGGACATTCAGGACAAGCTGCAGCGCAAGCGCAAGGCAAAGGACGCCGATGCCTCGATCGATCCGCTGTCGCAGCCCGATGTTCGTGCCGCGGTTGCGCGGGTGAGTTTTGAGGTACTTGTCGGGTTTCAGCTTACTGCAGAGCAACTTCAGTACAACGCGACGCGCTAACGCACCTCGCTAATGGTTGACTCGAATCGGGCGGCGAAGCATTGCGGGTCCGTCGTCCGGGGAGCAGTTTCCGGGTGGCCGCGCGGGAGAGTTTCTGACCGGTAACGGTGCAGGACGCCGAAGGAGCAACCACCCCGGAATCTCTCAGGCACCCGGACCGCGCGGACCAAGACAACTCTGGAAAGCGTCCCTGTAACAGCAGGGGCCACCGAAGGTGTAAGCTGGGTCTGACCCATGCGAAAGCTCTCAGGTTTCCGTGACAGAGGGGGTCGATGAAGTGGCTGAAAGGCCGCGCATTGGCCACCAATCCGTCCCGTGGAGACCGACCGTTGAGCGAAGATTACGAGATCGAGATCGAACAGCTCCCGTTGGGCGCATGGCATCGTGCGCGCGGTGCTCGCATGGTCGAGTTCGCGGGCTACCAAATGCCGATCCAGTATGAAGGCATCATTGCCGAACATCTATGGACGCGTGAGAATGCCGGCTTGTTCGACGTCAGCCATATGGGGCAACTCCTGATCTCCGAAGACGGCGCGGCACAGGCTCTGGAAGCGATCCTACCTAGCGACATCATCGGTTTGCCCGTGAACAAGATGCGCTATTCGCTGCTGCTCGACGACGACGGCGGCATCCTCGACGACCTTATGGTCAGCGCCCGCGAAGACGGCATCTACATGGTCGTCAACGGCGCGGTGAAATATGAGGATATCGGCCATATCCGCGAATATCTGCCCGACGAAATCTCCATGAACCACATGGAGGATCATGCCCTGTTGGCGTTGCAGGGGCCGAAAGCGGTCGATGCCTTGTCCCGCGTGGTCCCCGGTGTGGAGAAACTGTTCTTCATGGAATGCGCTGCGTTCGGTGAGCATCTGTGGATCAGCCGTTCGGGCTATACCGGCGAGGACGGTTTTGAAATCTCGATCCCCGCCGACCGGGTTGAGGCGTTTGCCACCGAACTTTGCAATCAGGCCGAAGTCAAGCCGATCGGCCTCGGTGCGCGCGACTCGTTGCGGCTGGAGGCGGGCCTGCCACTATATGGCCATGACCTCGATCCGAACACCGATCCGGTCAGCGCAGGGCTAACGTTCGCCATCCAGAAACGCCGCCGCGAAGAGGGCGGGTTTCCAGGCGCTGAAACGATCCAGATGTATTTCGCCAAGGGTGCACCCACCAAGCGCGTCGGCCTGAACGTCGCCGGTCGCCAGCCCGCGCGGGAAGGGGCTGAAATCTATGCTGGCGACACACTCGTCGGCAAAGTCACCTCCGGCGGCTTCTCGCCCAGCCTGCAAACGCCGATCGCAATGGGCTATGTCACCGCCGCCCATGCGACCCCTGGCACCCAGCTCGAAATCGACGTGCGCGGCAAACGCCTGTCCGCCACCGTCGTGCCAATGCCGTTCGTCCCCCCCCGCTACCACCGCAAGGGAGCCACAAAATGAGCCGTTACTTCACCACCGACCATGAATGGATCGACGTCGCAGCCGATGGTACGACCGCGACCGTCGGCATCACCGATTACGCGCAGGGCCAGCTTGGCGACATCGTGTTCGTCGAAGTCCCCGCATCGGGCGCGACCCTGAAAAAAGGTGGCGAGGCTGCTGTCGTTGAATCGGTGAAGGCAGCGTCAGACGTCTACGCCCCCGTGTGCGGCACCGTGGGCGAAGGCAATGCCGCGCTCGAAGCCGACCCCTCGCTTGTTAATAGCGCGGCGGAGACCGACGGCTGGTTCTTCTCCATCACTTTGACGGACGCGGGCGAACTCGACGGCCTGATGGACGAAACTGCCTATAAAGCCTTTGTCGCGGGACTTTAATTCATGCGCTACCTGCCACTGACCGACACCGACCGGACCGCGATGCTCGCCACCATCGGCGCGTCGACCATCGACGATCTGTTCATCGACGTTCCCGAAGCAGCGCGGCTTACCGGGCCGATCGCTGGCTTGCCGATGCACGCCCCCGAACTCGCGGTCGATCGGCACCTGTCGGCTTTGGCGCGAAAGAATCGCGCGGCAGGCGATGGCCCGTTCTTCCTTGGCTGCGGTGCGTATAAGCACCACGTCCCGGCATCAGTCGATCACCTGATCCAGCGCGGCGAATTCCTGACCGCCTACACCCCCTATCAGCCCGAAATCGCGCAAGGCACGCTGCAAGTCCTGTTCGAATTCCAGACGCAGGTCGCCCGCCTGTTCGGCACCGACGTCGCCAACGCATCGATGTACGACGGCTCGACCGCCTGCTGGGAAGCCATCGTCATGGCTCGCCGCATTACCAAACGCGGCAAGGCGATTCTTTCCGCGGGCGTCCACCCCCATTATGTAAGCGTCGCTCAGACGATGGCGCGCTTCACCGGCGACGTCCTCGACACCGCCGTCCCCGCGCTCATCGCCGTAACAGACACCGCGCGCCTAATCGACCTAATCGATGGCGAAACATCGTGCGTCGTGGTCCAATATCCCGACATCCTTGGTCGCATCGATGACCTCTCCGCGCTTGCCGAAAAAGCCCATGCAGCCGGTGCGCTGCTCATCGCAGTCGTAACCGAACCCGTTGCTTTGGGCGCAATCACCCCGCCCGGAGAGATGGGGGCGGACATCGTCGTCGGCGAAGGCCAGTCGCTCGGCGTCGGCCTGCAATTCGGCGGCCCCTATGTCGGGCTGTTCGGCTGCAAGGACAAATACGTCCGCCAGATGCCCGGGCGGCTTTGCGGCGAAACCGTGGACGCCGAAGGAAAACGCGGCTTCGTCCTCACCCTCTCGACCCGCGAGCAGCATATCCGCCGGGAAAAGGCGACGTCGAACATCTGTACCAACTCGGGCTTGTGCGCGCTGGCGTTCTCGATCCACATGACGTTGCTCGGTGAAAGAGGCCTGCGCGAACTCGCGACCCTCAACCACGAACTCGCCTGCATCGCAGCCGATCGCCTCGCCCAAATCCCCGGCGTCCGCGTCGTCAACGAAACCTTCTTCAACGAATTCACCATCGCACTGCCACAGGAGGCTCGCCCCATCGTCCGTGTGCTCGCCGATGCGGGAGTGCTGGCGGGCGTCTCGCTAGGCCGCCTCTATCCCGACATCGACAATCTTGAAAATGGCCTCGTTGTTGCGGTCACCGAAACCACCACGGTCGAGGATATCGAGGCCCTCGCCACCGCCCTGACAGGAGCGCTCGCATGAACAAGAACGAAAGCGGCTGGCGTCCTGTATCGCCCGTTTCCGACATTAGCGAAGTCGCCCCGACCTTCACCGGCAACCGTGCGCTGATGCTCGACGAAGCCCTGATCTTCGAGATCGGCGACACCCACACGACCGGCGTAGACTTCCCCGAAACGCCCAAAACAACCAAATCCCGCCTCGGCACCCTGGCCCGCACCACCCCGATAAACCTCCCCGGCCTATCCGAACCAGAGACCGTCCGCCACTACACCCGCCTGTCGCGCCAGAATTACGGCATCGACCTCGGCTTCTTCCCGCTCGGCAGTTGCACGATGAAGCACAACCCGCGCCTCAACGAGAAAATGGCGCGGCTTCCCGGTTTTGCCGACATCCACCCGCTGCAGCCGGTCGATACGGTGCAGGGCGCGCTCGAACTGATCGACCAGCTCGCCCATTGGCTGAAAACTCTGACCAATATGCCCGCCGTCGCCATGTCGCCAAAGGCCGGCGCGCACGGTGAACTCTGCGGCATCCTCGCCATCCGCGCCGCCCTCGAAGCTCGCGGCGACGCCCGCTCGGTCGTCCTCGTGCCAACCAGCGCACACGGCACCAACCCCGCGACCGCCGCTTTCGCCGGTTACGCGGTCGAGGATATTCCCGCGACCCTCGATGGCCGCGTCGATGCAGAGGCCCTCAAAGCACGCCTCGGCCCCGATGTCGCCTGCGTGATGATCACCAACCCCAACACCTGCGGGCTCTTCGAACGCGAATTGAAGGACATTGCCGATGCCGTCCACGCGGCGGGCGCGTTCGTCTATTGCGACGGCGCGAACTTTAACGCCATCGTCGGGCGTGTGCGGCCCGGCGACCTCGGCGTCGATGCCATGCACATCAATTTGCACAAGACCTTCTCCACGCCTCACGGCGGCGGTGGTCCGGG
>JAQGKX010000017.1 GCA_028289885.1 Sphingomonadales bacterium | reverse complement strand
GCAGGGGGCGCGTTCCGAACTGAAAGGCGATCTGGCCGAGTTCGGGATTGTCGAGCCAGTCGTTCCAATCCTTCAACGCCCAGACGCCACCAGCCATCACGATCGGCACATCGTCCGAAATGCCACCCTCGCGCATGGTTTCGCGAAGGGCTTTCACCCGCGGATAGGGGTCTTCGGGCTTCTTCGGGTCTTCGGCGTTCGACAGGCCGTTATGACCGCCCGCGAGCCATGGATCTTCATAAACCACTGCAGACAGATAATCCGCAGCTTTGGAATAGGCGCGCTTCCACAGTGCGCGGAAGGCACGGGCGGAACTGATGATCGGAAGGTATGAAACGCCATATGACGAGGCGATTTCGCTCAGCTTGTACGGCATGCCCGCGCCGCAGGTCACGCCTGCGACCATGCCCTTGGTGCGCTCCAGCACACCGTGGAGGATCGGCTGCGCGCCGCCCATTTCCCAAAGCACGTTGATGTTGATCGCGCCCTTGCCCGACGACATTTCATAGGCGAGCTTCACCTGTTCGACGGCACCGTCGATGGCGTATTGGATCAGTTCCTGATGGCGTTCGACGCGGGTGCGTGCGGCGTAAACCTGTGGGATGATCTTGCCGGTGGGGTCGTAGCTGTCGGCATTGACTGCGCTGACCGTGCCGATGCCGCCCGCCTGCGCCCATGCGCCCGAGCTCATGTGATTCGTGGCTGAAACGCCCTTGCCGCCTTCTATCAACGGCCACACTTCGCGGCCGCGGTAAACGATTGGCTTCACACCCTTGAACAAACCATCTGCTCCCAATGCCCCGCGCCTATATATACGGGGGCCGATCTGTAATTGCTTCAAGAATCGCGAATTGCTGCGTCATAAAGCGTACGATAGCGGGCGATCATCGCTCGCTCGTCATAGTCCGCGAGCGCCTTGGCCCGGTTCGCGCTTCCAAGCAACTGCCGCATTGGCGCGTCACCACACAATGTTCGCAGCGCAGTGGCGAAGGCGGCGTCGTCGGGAACGCTGACGAACGGTCTGTTGGGTTCGGAGACGATGGTCGCGACGTCGCCAACATCGGTTGCGACACAGGGAAGCCCCGCCGCCATCGCCTCGACCAGCGAGATCGGGAATTGTTCGCTGTCGGAGGAAAGCGCGAAGACATCGAACTGGCCGACATAGCCCTGCGGGCGCGCCATGAAGCCGGGGAGGACGAGGCGATCGCTCATGCCGAGGCGCTGGGCTTCGGCCATTATGGTGGCGCGTTCCGGCCCCTCTCCCACAATCACCAGCCGCGCATTGGGGATGGCAGCAACGGCGCGGACGAGGCGGGGCAGGTTCTTGACCGCGCGCAACCCGGCAAGCGTCCCGACAATGATTTCGCCCGGGATCCTGTTCAGGCCGGGAATAGTGACGGTCGGTCGATCATAGGCGGGGACGTCGATACCATTCGGGATTCGGACCGGCGTACGGTGCCATATCTCGCGCGCGATATTTTCGAGCGTTTCCGACGGGACGACCAGTGCATGTGCAGTGGGCAGCGCGAGGCGGCGAAAAATGTTGCGCTTGGTCTTCAGGCGTACGGCCTCGTCGGCATTGAAACCGTCCTCGTGGTGGATGAGCGGCGGCATGTTGCGCGCCAGCCGGTGCGCCATGACCGCGTCCATCGCGCCCCAGTTGTAAGTCAGGATCAGGTCGAAACCGCGCATATATCTGGCGAGTTGACGGTAGCGACCGGGCGCTGGCTTGCCGCTGAGCGAAGGCGCGTCCGTCGGGAAATGCGCGCCGATGCCGGGGTCGATGAGCGGGCGGGCACCGAGCGCGCCGGGTACTGCCGTCAGGATAGTGTGATCGAACGCGTCACCGAAGGCGTTCATCAGACGCACGGCGCGCGCCTCCTTGCCCCCTGCATCAAAGGTCGAATGGCAGTGGAGGATGCGCTTTTTCACCTGAGCGTCGGCAGGAAGGCGTCGATCGCTGCCAAAGCCTCGGGTTCGTCGAGCGCCGGGGCATGGCCGACGCCCGGGACATTGACGTATTTCGCGTCGTGAAGCCGCGCAACCATCGCCTGCGCGGTTTCTTCGCTGAGCACGTCGGACAGCTCGCCGTGAATGATCAGCGTCGGTACGCTCGCCATGCCGTCGAGGACCGGCCACAGATCCTGTCCGGCCTCCCCACCTGCAAGGCGGAAGGGTTCGGAAATTTTCTTGTCGTAATCGGCGACGATTCGCCCGGCCGAGGTCAGGCGAAAGACTCGCTTTGCCATCGTCAGCCAGTTCGTCAGGTCGTAATTGGGAAAGGCCGCCGCATTGTTTTCACTCAGCCAGCGCGCGGCATGGAGCCATGTCGGCCACGGCCCCGCCCGCCCGACATAACCGCGAATCCGTTCGAGCCCGCGCGCCTCGATGACCGGGCCGATGTCGTTCAGGATGACGCCCGCGACCCGCTCACGATCCATCGACGCAAGAATCATCGAAACGATACCGCCAAGCGACGTTCCCATGAAAATCACGCGCGAAAGCGACAGTTCATTCAACAAGGATTCTACATCCTGGACATATGTCAGCGGAACATAGGTCATCGCATCCTTGGCATAGGCGCTCTCGCCACGCCCCCGGAAACTGACGGCAAGGACGCGATAATCGCCAGCATAACGGTCGGCGAGCGCCTCGAAATCGCGAGCGTTGCGGGTCAGGCCAGGCAGGCAAAGAATCGTCGGCTTGTCCGCTGGCCCGGCATAATCGCGATAGTGCAGACGGAGGCTGTCGTTCGACCACCAATAACTATCTATGAACGTCATAGTTGATTGCCCCGACCCAAAGCGGCCATAACGGCGTCATGGCCGACCCTGCGCAAGCTTTCCACCCCGAACATATCATCGACGAAATCGCAGACTTCATCGGCGATCCCGTCAAAGCCGCCGACTTTCCCAAGCACATCATAAGATGGCGGAACGACAAGGCGGCAGCAGAGGTCGGGTTGGCGGGTCTGACCGACGCCGAATGGATCGCGCATTTCGGGCAGTTCGAACCGCTTGCCGGAAGCCTGCCGCAACCACTGGCGCTGCGCTATCACGGTCATCAGTTCCGCGTTTACAATCCGGAGATCGGCGACGGGCGCGGGTTCCTGTTCGCCCAGATGCGCGATGCTGCCGGGCGCGTCATGGATTTCGGCACCAAAGGTTCCGGCACGACTCCATGGAGCCGGTTCGGCGATGGCGGGCTGACGCTGAAGGGCGGCGTTCGCGAGATACTGGCAACCGAGATGCTTGAGGCTCTGGGCGTCGAAACATCGCGGACGTTCTCGCTGATCGAGACCGGGCTGGAACTGCACCGGGGCGACGAGCCTTCGCCCACGCGGTCGGCGGTGATGGTTCGTCTCAGCCATGGGCATATCCGGATCGGCAGTTTCCAGCGGTTGGCAACACTCGGCCTGAACGACGAGTTGCGGCGGCTGGTCGCCTATGCGCTGAAACATTATTATGGCGAGCAGGCTGGGGAGGACGCCCCTGCCCGGCTCCTGACGCTCGTGGCACGCAATACCGCGCGGCTCGCGGCGTCTTATATGGCCGCCGGGTTCGTTCATGGCGTGCTGAACACCGACAACATCAACATCACCGCCGAAAGTTTCGATTACGGGCCGTGGCGGTTCGCGCAGACCTTCGATGCGGGGTTCACCGCGGCCTATTTCGATTCGGCGGGGCTATATTCGTTCGGTCGTCAACCAGAGGCAATCCACTGGGACGTCGTCCAACTGGCGATTGCGCTCAAAAACATAAGTGAGGTCGAACCGCTTGCGGTTGCCGTGGACGCGTTTGCGCCCGCCTATCGCACGGCTTTGATGGACCGGATGTTGTGGCGGCTGGGCGTCGCCCGGCGCGGTGACGAAGAGGATATGGCGCTGGTCGGGGCCATCGAGCGAGCGCTGGTGGCGTCCAAGGTGAATATCGACCGGTTCTATTTCGACTGGGTCGGCGGCGACCTGCGCGTGGTCAAGACCGACTATGCCTCGGATGATTTTGCCGAGTTCCGCGATGCCGTCGCCGCTTACGAACCGGTTGCCGATCTCACGCATCCGTATTGGGATGACGACGCGCCGTGCGGCATGGCCATCGAGGAGGTGGAAGCCATCTGGAAACCGATCGCGGAGGCCGACGACTGGTCGTTGCTGGACGCCAAAATCATCGCGATCAGGCGCATGGGCGAGGCTTATTCCGCAATACGTCCGTCATCCTGAACTTGTTTCAGGGTGACGGACCGGTGGGCGTCGGTTGCGTGAGGCAGGCTCAGGGAAGCGTGGAGCAAATAAGCGATAGTGATGCTGGCAAACCGGCTTCGAGCCGCTAAGGATAAGACATGAGTGCGGAAATCGTATCGATTGAACCGGCGACCGGAGCCGTTTTCTGGCGCGGGCCTGTCAGCAACGTCGACGAAGAAGTCGCATCGGCCCGGGCTGCGTGGCCCGAATGGACATCCAGGCCTTTAGCGGTGCGCGTCGAACTGTTGCGGCGGTTCATGAACATCGTTCGCGGCAAGGCCGAAGTGTTCGCCGACACCATCTCGCGCGAAACAGGCAAGCCGTTATGGGAAGCCCGAACCGAAGTTGAATCGGTGATCGCCAAGGTCGAAATCTCGATCGACGCCTATAATGAACGCACCGCCCAGCGGCGTGTGGACGGCGAGATGAACGGTCGCCAGGCGCTGCGTCACAAATCGCACGGCATTTTGGCCGTGCTGGGGCCGTATAATTTTCCCGCCCACCTGCCGAACGGCCACATCGTGCCTGCCCTGATCGCAGGCAATGCGGTGGTCTTCAAACCGTCGGAAAAAACCCCCGCGACCGGCAAGATGCTCGTCGAATGTTTCCATGAAGCAGGCGTTCCAGAAGGCGCGATCCGGCTGGTCGTCGGTGGCCCCGCCGAGGGCAAGGCACTTGGCGCTCACCCCGATATCGACGGGCTGTTGTTCACCGGATCGGCGCAGACCGGACTGATCCTGAACCGCCAGTTTGCCGAAATGCCGCAGAAAATCCTGGCGCTGGAGATGGGTGGTAACAATCCCATCATTGTCTGGGACGCGCCCGATATCTATGCGGCTGCGGTGATCGTCGTGCAGTCGGCATTCCTGAGCGCGGGCCAGCGCTGCACCGCCGCTCGCCGCCTGATCGTCCGCGACGGATTTCACGAGCCGCTCATCGAGCAGATCCGGCGGATTGTCGCTCGCCTTATCGTTGGCGAACCGCACAGCACGCCCGCGCCTTTCATGGGTCCGGTGATCGACAATGAAGCCGCCGATGGGTTGCAGGACAGCTTTCTTGCGCTGTTGATGAAGGGTGGCCGTCCGATCCTGCAGATGGAGCGCCCCTTTGCGGACCGACCGTTCCTGACGCCGGCGATGATCGACGTGACCGACGTTGCCGACCGCCCCGACATGGAATTGTTCGGCCCATTGCTGCAGGTCATTCGCGTTCCCGACTTCGAGGCCGCGCTGGCAGAGGCGAACAATACGCGGTTCGGGCTTTCGGCATCGCTGGTGGGGGGCAGTCCGCAGCTGTACAATCAGTTCTGGGCCAACGCTCGCGCTGGCATCGTCAACTGGAACAAGCCAACCAACGGCGCTTCGTCACGGGCACCGTTCGGCGGCATCGGCCTTTCGGGCAATCACCGCCCCAGTGCCTATTACGCGGCGGATTATTGCGCTTATCCGGTGGTCTCATCGGAAGAGGAAAATGCGCGGGGGTCGATCGGGATCGGGTTGCGGGATTCCTAGTACGTCACCCCGGCCTGCTCGGACGCTGGAACAATAAACTAGAAACTAACCCGCTCGTCTCGAGCGCAGTCGAGAGACGGCCCCCAGCACTGACCTTGGAAAAAATGTCTCGACTCCCCTCGACACAAACGGGGTGGGACTGGAAAAGCGAAGGCGGTCGCGATCCGGGGTGATGGAAACCGGCATTTCCTACCAAATTAGGGGAGATTTCGCCGGAAAAGCTGGGCTTATGCACCCCCAACAAACGCTGGGTTGAGGTTCGCCCTCCGGCGGCCCATGTTCCCTTCATGGCATCTCTCCTCGATCCCGAAGCGCGCGGACGCGTCATCCTTGTCGGCGCAGGCCCGGGCGATCCCGGCCTGTTGACGATCAAGGCCGTCAAGGCCCTGAGCGAGGCGGATGTCGTGGTCCATGACGGGCTGATCGACGACGGCGTGTTCCAATATGTCCGCGAGGACGCCTTGCGGATCAACGTCGCCAAGAAGCGCGACCGGCACACCTTGCCACAGGAAGCGATCAATGCGCTGATCGTGGCGCATGTGAAACTGGGCCAGATCGTCGTGCGCTTGAAGGGCGGCGATCCGTTCGTGTTCGGTCGCGGCGGAGAGGAAGTCGAGGCAGTTCGGGCAGCGGGCTTGAAGGTCGAGGTTATTCCGGGCGTGTCGGCGGCTTTGGGTTGTGCTGCCGAGGCGATGCTGCCGCTCACCCATCGCGACTGGTCGAGCGCGGTCAGTTTTGTGGCTGGCACCTGCAAGGGACTGTCCGAGCAGAACTGGTCGGGGCTGGCCGGACATGGTCGCACATTGGTCATTTACATGGGCGTCACCTGCGCGCGGATGATTGCCGACAAGCTGATGCTGGAGGGTGTTTCGCCGGGGATCGCGGTTGCGGTTCTGGAGCGCGGCACTTTGCCGGGTTCGCGCGCGATGCGGACTTTGCTTGCCGATCTGGGCGATCTGGTCGAACGGGAGAATGTACTCAGCCCGGCGATTCTGGTGATCGGCGAAGTCGTGCTGCTGTCTGACGCGGAAAACAAACTGGCTTCGCTTGCAAAACAGGCAGAGGCCGTGGGGAATAATATTACATGAAGTTATTGACCGGCAATGATTTGAAATCCGGCGACGTAATCTGGTGGACCGGCAGTGGCTGGTCGCGCCATGTCGAGGATTCCGCCGATGTCGGAGAGCATGGCACTGGTTTAATGGCCGCGGAAGAGGGCGCGCGCCGCGTCAACGGTCCCTATATCATCGAAGCGGTAGCCACTCCCGAAGGTCCCCGTCCTGCCCATATCAAGGATCGCGTGCGCGCCTTGGGCCCGACGGTTCGCCCCGACCTGACATTGAAACCTGCCGATCCGAACGCCGGAGCCTGGATAATCTAATGTATAAATATGACACTTACGATCAGGCTTTGGTCGACACGCGCGTCAAGGATTTCCGCGACCAGGTGGCGCGCCGCATTTCGGGCGACCTGACTGAGGACCAGTTCAAGCCGCTGCGATTGATGAACGGCCTGTACCTGCAACTGCACGCCTATATGCTGCGCGTGGCGGTGCCTTATGGCACGCTCGACGGGCGACAGATGCGGATGCTGGCGCACATCGCGCGCAAGTACGACCGCGGTTACGGGCATTTCACGACGCGCCAGAACATTCAGTATAACTGGATCAAGCTGGACGAGACGCCCGACATTCTCGCCGAACTGGCGACGGTCGAAATGCACGCGATCCAGACGAGCGGGAATTGCATCCGCAACATCAGTTCGGATCAATATGCCGGGGCTGCTGCCGACGAGGTTGCCGACCCGCGCATCTGGGCCGAAGTGCTGCGCCAGTGGAGCACCTTCCATCCCGAGTTCAGCTATTTGCCGCGCAAGTTCAAGATTTGCGTCGTTGCGAGTGCCGAGGATCGCGCGGCGATGCGCTTGCACGACATCGGTATCGAGCTGACGACGCGCGATGGCGTATTGGGCGGGCGGATTTACGTTGGCGGCGGTATGGGCCGGACGCCGATGATCGCTCATGAAATTCGTGATTTCGTGGGTGCCGACGATTTGCTGAGCTACGTCGAGTCCTGCCTGCGGGTATATAACCGCTACGGGCGGCGCGATAATATCTACAAGGCGCGGATCAAGATTTTGCTCCACGAGATTGGCCCCGACGAATATCGGCGTCAGGTCGAGGAGGAGTTTTTGCACGTGAAAACGCTGGGCCTCGACCCGCCACAGGCCGAGTTCGACCGGGTGACTGCATTTTTTGCGCCGCCTGCTTTCGAGACCGGGATTACTGACGAGATTGCCGGGGACGACCCGGCGTTCCGCATCTGGGTGGCGCAGAACACGGCGACGCACAAGGCACCCGGCTATGTGATCGCCAACATCAGCCTTAAACCGATCGGCGGCATTCCCGGCGATGCTTCGGCAGACCAGATCGATGCGATGGCTGCGATTGCCGAGCGTTATGCGTTTGACGAGTTGAGGGTGACTCATGCGCAGAACATCGTCTTGCCGCATGTGGCAAAGCGCGATCTATATGCGGTCTGGCAGGCTCTGGTGGCAGCCGATCTCGGCACGGCGAACCTCGATCTGGTGAGCGATATCATCGCCTGCCCGGGTCTGGATTATTGCGCGCTTGCCAATGCCCGATCGATCCCGGTGGCGCAAAAAATCCAGCAGCGGTTCGCCGACATGGATCGCCAGCGTAACCTCGGCGAATTGAAGCTGAAGATTTCAGGCTGCATCAACGCCTGCGGGCATCACCATGCCGGACACATTGGGATTCTCGGCGTGGATCGTAAGGGTGTCGAGAACTTCCAGCTTTCGCTCGGCGGATCGGGCGCGGAGGATGTTTCGATCGGCAAGATCACCGGGCCGGGCTTCTCGGAAGACGGCGTCGTCGATGCCGTCGAACGCGCGACCGACAAATATGTCGAGCTGCGGACGGAGGGCGAGCGGTTCATCGACACCTACCGCCGCGTCGGAATGGAACCGTTCAAGGAGGCGATTTATGGATAATTTCCAGTGGCCGCGCTTTCGGACCGACGACGTGCATGAGGAACCAGCAGTGACGCTCGACGCCTTTGTCGCTGGCCAGTCGAACGCCAATGCCGTCCGCATCGAACCGAGCGACGATGCGCGCGCATTATTGCCGTTTCTGGATCAGCTTGCGCTTGTTGAAGTGTCGTTTCCGACCTTCCGCGATGGCCGGGGCTATTCGACCGCACGCATCCTCCGCGAAGCCGGCTATACCGGCGAACTGCGGGCCGAAGGCGATGTATTGATCGATCAGGTCGCCTATATGCGGCGGTGTGGTTTCGACAGTTTCGCCCCCGCCAAACCGCTCGATCCGGACGTGATCGCCACAGTCCTGTCGCGCTATCCGGAAGTTTATCAGCGCGCCGCCGACGGCCGGACGCCCGTCTGGAAATTACGTCATGGCTGATCTTGCACGTCAGATCGACATCATCGATACCACACCTAAGTTCACGCCAGAATTGGCTGCGGCGTTGGATCAAAAATGGGCTGGCGTCGAGACGAGCGAGATGTTGCGCGGCGTGTTTGCCGACAAGCCCTTCGAAGAAATCGCATTAGTGTCGTCATTCGGTGCGGAAAGTGCCGTTTTACTCCACATTGTGTCCTTATTCGACAAATCGATTCCACTTATTTTCGTCAACACTCAGAAGATGTTCGGCGAAACGCTCGCCTATCGCGATGAACTTGCCGAGCGGCTGGGCTTTGTCGATTTGCGGGTTTACCGCCCCGATCCGTACCTGCTCGCGCAGAAGGACGCGACTGGCTTGCGGTGGAATTACGACCCTGACGGCTGCTGCGATCTGCGCAAGGTCGAGCCGCTGCGGCGGGCCCTGAACGGGTTCGATGCGTGGATTTCGGGACGCAAGGGGTTTCAGTCAGGAACCCGTAACGCCCTTCCCCGCTTCGAAGCGGACGAGGGCCGGTTGAAGATCAATCCACTCGCCGACTGGAACAAGGCGCGGCTCAATGCCTATTTCGACGAGCACAGTCTGCCGCGGCACCCGCTGGAGGCGGAGGGCTATCTGTCGATCGGCTGCGCGCCTTGCACGTCAAAGGTCAAGGATGGCGAAGATCCGCGCGCAGGACGCTGGCGCGGATGGGACAAGGACGAGTGCGGTATCCACGAACCGGGAGCCAACGACCCGATTTTTTGAGGAAGAGCGGCTCCTGCCGCCCTTACCCACCCGTTCCATAATAATTCGGATCGGCCAGATCGCTGAACTTGGTGATCTTGGCCTCGAACTTCAGATTGACCTTGCCCGTCGAACCATGACGCTGCTTGGCGACGATCATCTCGGCGGTTCCGAAAATCTTCTCTCCCTCGGCAAACCAGGCGCGATGCGCGTCGCTGTCGTGGTCGGCGGGCTCGCGGTGGCCGTGGTAATATTCCTCGCGATAGACGAACAGCACGATGTCGGCGTCCTGCTCGATCGACCCCGACTCGCGAAGATCGGAGAGCTGGGGCCGCTTGTCTTCACGCTGCTCGACCGCGCGGCTTAGCTGCGACAGCGCCATAACTGGCAAATTGAGTTCCTTGGCCAATGTCTTCAGGCCGCGTGAGATCTCGGAAATCTCCTGCACACGATTGCCTTCGGAGGATTTGCCCGACCCCTGCAAAAGCTGGAGATAATCGACGACAATGAATCCGATACCATGACGTCGTTTCAACCGCCGCGCGCGCGTGCGGAGCGCTGCGATGGTGAGTCCCGGCGTGTCGTCGATATACAGAGGCAGGTTCTCAAGCTCGGCAGCGGCGCGCGCGAGGTTGCGGAAATCGGCCTGTCCGATCTTGCCCATGCGCAATGCTTCGGAACTCAGCCCCGAGTTTTCCGCGAGAATACGCGTCGCCAGCTGATCGGCGGACATTTCGAGACTGAAGAACGCGACCTTGGCGCCGATTGATTTCTCGGGCGGGATGCCGTCGCGCTCGTCCTGCACCCAGCGTTGCGCGGTATTGAACGCGATGTTGGTGGCGAGCGCGGTCTTGCCCATGCCGGGACGCCCGGCGAGGATGAGCAAATCGGAATGATGGAGGCCACCAATCTTGGCGTTGACGGTCTGTAGCCCGGTCGTGATCCCCGATAGGCCACCACCAGAATTCAGCGCTTTTTCAGCCATTTGGACGGCGACCTTCATCGCTTCTCCGAACGACTTGACGCCACCTTCCCCGCCGCCCTCTTCGGACACTTTGTAAAGCGCGACTTCGGCGGCTTCTATCTGGCCCTTCGGATTAATCTCCTCCGAGGTATCGAGCGCGCCTTCGACCATCTCGCGGCCAACGGTCACCAGGGCGCGTAACAGGGCCAGGTCGTAAACCTGCGTGGCGAAATCGCGCGCACCGATGATCGCGGCACTGTTGCCGGTCAATTGTGCCAGATAGGCGGGCCCGCCGAGTTCGCGCATCGTTTCATCGGCTTCGAACATGGGCCGCAGCGTCACTGGACTCGCGATCATATTGCGGTCGATTTGCCGCAGTATCGCCTCATAGACGCGGCCATGAACCGGCTCGAAGAAATGCTCGGGCCGCAATCGGCCCTGCACATCCTCTGCAATGCGGTTGTCGATCATCAGCGCACCGAGCAGCGCCGCTTCCGCCTCGACATTGTGCGGGAGTTCGGGGCCGCCGCCAGCGCTTGGCGGGGTCGTGACGAGTCTGATTGGATCGGCCATTCAACACTCATGCGCGCGACCGGGTGCAGTTCCAACAGGGGATTGCGACTTATCCCCATGTTACTTTAGTTGAAATTTCGCCGTTATCCGTCCAACGCATAACGCCTGTCGCTCAAGGACCGCTGACGCCGTGAACAAGATGTCGAATATCGCAACAGGTTCTGACCCCGGGTCGGATATCGGCGATCAGGCAAGATCGCCGCGTAAATCGCGGGGGCGGCTGGCACTTATGCTTTCGGTGCCGGTCATCATCCTGGCGCTGGCGCTGTATTTCTGGCTCACTTCGGGCAAGACCGTATCGACCGACAATG
The DNA here is from genome assembly GCA_028289885.1 of Sphingomonadales bacterium. Lineage (GTDB taxonomy): Bacteria > Pseudomonadota > Alphaproteobacteria > Sphingomonadales > Sphingomonadaceae > Sphingomonas_O. Next base: position 12,356 of record JAQGKX010000017.1, on the reverse strand, counting down.
CCATGATCGACGCTCCCGTGGTGAGCATCGCGACCGAAGTTTCAGGAAAGATTCTCGACGTCCGGGTTTCGGAAAACCAGGTGGTCAAGGCTGGCGACCTGTTGTTTCGCATCGATCCCGCGCCATTCCGCATTGCGCTGCTGCAGGCCGAAGCTGCGGTTGGCAACGCGCGCGTGCAGGTTGCCGAACTCGGTGGGACGGCGAATTCGAAAGATGCCGACGTTTCGTCGAAGGCGGCCGATATTGCCGCGCGGGCATCGGATGTCGTGCTCGCCGAACAGACATTGGCGCGACAGACCCAATTGATGCGGCAGGGTTTCACGACGCGCGCACAGCTCGATTCGGCACAGGCGGCGGTCAATGCGGCGCGACAGGCGAAGGCTGCGGCAGTTGCCGAACGCCAGTCTGCGCTGGCTACGGCGGCGGCTGCGCGATCGGCGCTGGGAACCGGGAGCGATGGGCTGCCCCCCGCCGTCGCCGCAGCAATGGCTTTGCGAGAGAAAGCGCGCCTCGATCTTGCCCGGACCGAAATTCGCAGTCCGATCAATGGTCGCGTGACCCAGACCGATCGACTGACCGTAGGCAATATGGCAACCATGTCGCTGCCGCTGGTCAGCATCGTCGGCGGAAACGGGTATTGGATCGATGCCAATTTCAAGGAAACCCAGCTCCCGCTTATTCGTGTCGGCGCGCCTGCGGATGTCGAGATCGATGCGATCCCAGGACACGTGTTCAAGGCCCGCGTGACGGGTATCGGTGCGGGCACCGGATCACAGTTCTCGCTTCTGCCCGCGCAGAATGCCACGGGAAACTGGGTAAAAGTGACCCAGCGCGTGCCCGTCCGCCTGACCTTCACCGAAAGGCTCGACCAGCCGCTCGTCGCCGGGTGGAGCGCGAAAGTCACCGTTCGCGTGGCGGATTGATCTGACCGAACGCTTGCCTGTATTGGCGACCATGGCCGACCCGCGCATCATCGACATATCGCTCGACGAGAAGACGATCGCCTGGCGTTCGTCGGACATCGAACAGGAACGGCGCATCGCAATCTTCGACCTGCTCGAAGGGAACGTCTTCCGGCCACTGCGTGAACATCCCGATGGTTATGCGGGACCCTATCGCCTGAAATTATCGGTCGAGGAGGGTCGCCTGGGGCTGGAAATCGCCCGGGAAGACGGCTCACTGCTCGAGGTGCTGATCCTTGGGATGGCTCGGTTCCGGCGCCCGATCCGCGACTATTTCGCCATCTGCGACAGTTATTTCCAGGCGGTGAAACAATCGTCCCCCGCACAGATCGAGACGATCGACATGGCACGGCGCGGCATCCACAACGAAGCATCGGAAATGTTGAAAGAGAAACTGGAGGGCAAGATTAAAGTCGATTTCGACACCGCTCGCCGGCTCTTCACGCTGATCTGCGTGCTGCATATCAAGGGTTGACATGACCCCGGAACACCTCATCGCCGCCGCGCGAGACGCTGCAGCCCATGCCCATGCGCCTTATTCGAAATTCGCAGTCGGCGCGGCCCTGTTGCTGAGCGACGGCAGTATCGTCACAGGCACCAACATCGAAAACGCCAGTTATGGATTGTCGCTGTGCGCCGAAACCGTCGCGCTGGCCAAAGCCAATTGCGACGGCCATTTGCGTGACGTCGTAGAGATTGCCGTGATCGGAGGCGTCCCGAACGGCACCGCCATCGTACGGCCCTGCGGTCGCTGTCGCCAGATGCTGAACGAAGCGGCACAGCTTGGCGGTCGCGATATCGTTATCCATTGCGCGTCCGGCGATGCGTCCGCTGTGGAGACGCATCGCCTGTCCGATCTGCTGCCTTATGCGTTCGGCCCTGCCGACTTGGCCGACTTCACGTAACGCTTTTCACATAGCCATCGACCGCAGTTGGCAACAGCGCCAGCGGCACGCCGCCTGTCCGGACCAGAGTGTCATTGAACCCGGCAAGATCGAACTTTGCCCCGAGCGCCGCCTGGGCGACGGCGCGCAGGCGGAGAATCTCGTTGTGGCCCATCTTATAGCCGCACGCCTGCCCCGGCGACGCGCAATAGCGGTCGGTTTCACTGGTCATCGCCCCCTCGCCCTTGCCGGTTTCATCGACGAGGAATTTGACGGTCTGCTCGCGCGTCCAGTGCATCGAATGAAGCCCCGTATCGGCAACCAGACGACACGCGCGGAACTGTTGCGCCTGCAAATAGCCGATCTCGCTATACGGGTCGTTGGCGTAAAGACCGGCCTCCTGCACGAGTTGTTCGGAATAGAGCGCCCAGCCCTCGACGAAAGCATTAAAGCCGATCAACGAGGAAATGAGCGGGATTTCGGCATGGTGTTCGGCAAGGTATGCACCCTGCCAGGTATGCCCAGGGATACCCTCATGCGCGGTCAGCGTGGCAAGCTGGTATTTCGGCCAGAGCGTCGTCGATTTCAGGTTGACGTAGTAAATCGCGGGCCGCTTGCCGTCGAGCGAGGCGAAATTCATGTATCCGAGCGCAGCACCGTCCTGAATATCGGCGGGGACGCGCTTCACGGTGACATCGGCCTTCAATCCGAGATGCGATAATCGCGGCATGATCGGGCGCACCGCTGCCAGCTTGGCATTCAGGAACGCGATCAGCTGTGTCCTGCCAGCATCGTCGTCCGAAAAAAGCTGCTTGGGGTCTTTGTTCAACGCCTGGATACGTGCACCGACGCTGCCTTGCGTCATCCCCTGCTTGCGAAGCAGGACATCCATTCGCGCCTTCAATTCCTCGTTCTGCGCGAGACCGAGCTTATGGATATCGGCAGCCGATGTCTCGGTGGTGGTGCCGAGGCGCAGCGCCCATCTGTAGTAATCGTCGCCCATCGGCAGCCGCTGGACGCCTGCTGTGTGCGGCGCATTCCTGGTCGCCTCGGTAAAGCCGGCAAGCTGACGATCGACTGCGGGATAGATCAGGCTCTCGACCATCTTTTGTGCCCGCGCGCCCCAGTTTCCGGGGATATTCTTTGCAGCGGTGCGTGTCGCGATTGACGTCACCAGCTTCTGGTCGGCTGCCTTGGTCGCGCGAAAGCCCTTGATCTGGCCAATGACGTTGGCGGCGATGAAGTCGGGCGGCATCACCCCGCGCGCGGCGTCGCTCTTGATTTGCGCTGTCTCGACGTCGAGCGCGGTGGCGAGCGCAGCCACGCGTGACAAATAGGCTTCGGCATCGCTTGCCGAGTTGATGGGATGCTGCGAATCGAGGAATTCAGGAACGCTCGAAAGCGAACCGTTCTGTTGGCTGACCACGTAGGGCGAGGTGCCGCCGAAAAAACCCTGAGCAGCATTGGCGTAGAAGAATGGCTTGGCCTCCTGAGCGCGATCAAGCGTGTAATGGACGGTGTCCCAGCGCAATTGATCGGTCGGAGACAGGGTCTTGCGATCGACGGAGTGAACCTGCGTCATCATCGATCCGACGGCGGAAGCAAAAGCAGCGTTACCGGCGGGCGAATTGTCCGACAGCTTGGCCCGCAATCCGGCGCGTGGGCCAACATCGACGCCCAAGCTGGTGGCCGTTTCCGGTGAAAAGTCGAGGACCTGATCGGCTACTCCGTCCAGCACGCTGCGGAATTTTGTCGGCGCGGGCGCGGTCGCGGCGCGGGTAACCGTCGAAATGCTCGCCAGTCCCAGTGCAGCACCGCCCCCAGCGATGATCGAGCGGCGGTTGGTATTCATGTCAAAATCGGCCAAAGCGAATCTCCCTGATATATTATTGCGTGGGAGGCTATTCCGCGAGCGAGGCCGCGGCAAGCGCGATCCGGCGCAAATTATGTTCCCTCCAGACAATATAAAGGCCGCTGCCGATGATGACCGGGGCGCCCAGCCACATCCAGGGCGTTGGCCAGTCGGCAAATAGCCACGCACCCAGCGCCGTCGTCCAGAACAGGCTGGCATAATCGACCGGAGCGATGACCGACACCGGCGCTAAACGCAGCGAAGACGTCAGGCAAATCTGACCCAGGCTGCCAGCGAGGCCCATGGCGATCAGCAGCGCCCATGTACGCGTGTCATGGTGATGCAGGGCCCATGGCAAAGCCAGTGACAGCGCCAGCGACGAGGTTACGCCGAACCAGAACACGACGGTGAGCGGCGCTTCGGTGCGGCCGATCTGGCGGATCAGGATTGACGTCACGGCCACCATGAACGCTGCGCCGAGGCCGATCGCAGTGCCGAGCGGATGCAGGCCGCCCGGCGTCGGGTGGACGACGATCAGCACGCCGATAAAGCCGATGACGACCGCGCCCCAGCGATGCGTGCCAATATGTTCGCGCAACCACAAAGCGCCGAGGATGGTCGCGAACAGCGGCGTGGTGAACCAGACGGTCTGCGCTTCGGCGAGCGGCAGCATGGCGACCGTGGCGAAATTCAGCGCCATTCCGAACAGGCCGGAAGTTGCGCGGCGGACGTGTGCGCCGGGACGCGTGGTCTTCAGCGACGCGAGTCCCGGGCCGATCGCGGCGATGATGACGACGGGGACGATCATGATCGACTGGCGGAAGAACAGCAATTCGACCAGATTGACGCCGCGTTCCTGCGCGAGTTTTCCCATCGCGAACATCGCAGTGAGGAACACGGTTCCCGCCAAGCGCATCCCGATGCCGGCGAGGGGCCTGTCTGCGCGGTGCGTCGTCATCGGGGTTCTGTACCGGCGTTGTGAGGCTGGACAAGCCCCGCCGCCTCCGCGAAGACGCTTCGCCATGAAACATGCTCTGAACGTCACTCGCGAAGCCGATTTCGCCGCCTGGTATCAAGCCGTCATTTCCGAAGCCGACATGGCCGAGGATTCTGGCGTGCGCGGCTGCATGGTCATTCGCCCCTGGGGTTACGGCATCTGGGAACGCATCCAGAAATTGCTTGACCAGCGGATCAAGGAAACGGGGCATGAGAATTGCTACTTTCCCATCTTCATACCGCTCTCATATTTTGAGAAAGAAGCGAGTCATGTCGATGGTTTTGCAAAGGAAATGGCGGTCGTCACCCATCACCGGCTGATCGCGGACGGCAAGGGCGGATTGATGCCCGACCCTGCGGCCAAGCTGGAAGAACCGCTGATTGTGCGGCCGACTTCGGAAACCGTGATAGGTACGGCGATGGCGCGCTGGGTGCAGTCGTGGCGCGATTTGCCGGTGCTGATCAACCAGTGGGCCAACGTCGTACGCTGGGAAATGCGGACGCGGATGTTCCTGCGGACGAGCGAGTTCCTGTGGCAGGAGGGGCACACCGCCCATGCCACGCGCGACGAGGCGATCGAAGAGACTTTGAAGATGCTTGAGGTTTACCGCGAGTTTGCCGAAAATTGCCTCGCGATGCCGGTCGTTGCTGGCGAAAAGCCCGAGCATGAGCGGTTTCCGGGGGCCGAGGCGACGTACAGCATCGAGGCGATGATGCAGGACGGAAAGGCTTTGCAGGCGGGAACGTCGCACTTCCTCGGCCAGAACTTCGCCAAGGCGCAGAATATCCGGTTTCAGGACAAGGACGGCGAGTTCGCTCATGCCTGGACGACGAGCTGGGGTGTTTCGACGCGGATGATCGGGGGGCTCATCATGGTGCATGGCGACGATGACGGGTTGCGCTTGCCGCCTGCCGTCGCACCGCATCAGATCGTGATCATCCCGATGCTGCGCGAAGTTCCCGAGGACGAGGCAGTTTTAACGTATGCGCGCGAATTGCGGGCGGAGTTGCTGAAGCTATCGGCTTTGGGCGAACCGTTGCGCGTTCATGTCGATGCCAAGGCGGGCAAGGGCAAGCGTTGGGCCTGGGTCAAAAAGGGTGCACCGCTGATTATCGAGGTCGGTGGGCGCGATGTTGCTGGAGGAAACGTATCGCTGGTGCGGCGCGACCGGCTCTATGGTGACGGCGGCAAGATCGCGAGTGCCGTGCTGCCCAAGGCGGATTTCGTGGCGCAGGCTGCGGGTTTGATCGAGGAAATTCAGGTCGGTTTGTTTGCCGAAGCTGCGGCGCGGCGCGATGCGGCGATTGTGCGAGTCGAGGATTGGGCCGCGATCGAGGCGCACTTCACTGGCGGCGAGGACAAGGTTGTTGGCTGGGTGGAGGCGGATTGGGCGCGGCCAACGGGGGCAGCTTTGGACGCGATCGGGGCGCGGTTGAAGACTTTAAAGCTGACAGTGCGGAATACGCCGGTTGGGGCTGAGGCTCCGACCGGGGTGTGCGTGTTTTCGGGCGAGCAGGCGATCGAACGCATTTTGATTGGGCGGACCTACTAAATCCTCTCCTCTCGGGAGAAGGGATTAGCGCAAATCTCGTTGCAGGATGGTCTGCCAGTCCGACAGGTAACGCTCGCGACGTTCATTCTTCATGGTAACGTCGAAACGGGCGTCCGCTTCCCATTTTGCGGCACATTCCGCCTTGTCGGCGAACATTCCCGTCGTGATCCCGGCTAGCACAGCCGCCCCCAGCGCCGTTGTTTCGTGGCTTGCGGGGCGTTCGACGGGCACTTCCAGAATGTCCGCAAGAAACTGCGCGAACCAATTGTTCTTTGCCATGCCGCCGTCGATGCGTACCGAGGCGGGTTGCGCCGAGCCGTCAGCAGCCATCGCATCGGTCAGGTCCCGGGTCTGGAAGGCGATGCTCTCCAGCGTCGCGCGCACCAGATCGGCGGCGGTTGTGTCGAGGGTCAGTCCGTGGATGCTGCCTCGCAGATCGGGCCGCCAATGTGGCGCACCGAGGCCCACGAACGCGGGGATGACGACGACGCCATGATCTTCGCGGGCCTGACGGGCGACGGCTTCGGTTTCGCCGGCAGTGTCGATCAGCCCGATCTTGTCGCGGAGCCACTTCACCGCCGCGCCCGCCACGAAGATCGACCCTTCGAGCGCATAGGCCCGGTCGCCGGCGATGTCGTAGGCGGGCGTGGTGAGCAGGCGGTTGGTTGACGTCACGGCGTCGGAACCGGTATTCATCAGCATGAAACAACCGGTGCCATAGGTCGATTTGACCATGCCGGCGTCGAAGCATGCCTGCCCGATCAGCGCGGATTGCTGATCGCCAGCCATGCCCGCAATGGGGATGGCGCGGCCGAATAGCGCAGGGTCGGTTTCGCCGAACAAATGCGTGTTGGGGTGGACTTCGGGGAGCAGGCTTTGAGGAATATCGAACAGCCGCAACAGTTCGGCATCCCAGCAACGCTGGTGGATGTCGTAAAGCATCGTCCGTCCGGCGTTGGTCCAATCGGTTGCGTGGACACGGCCCCCCGTCAGCCGCCACAGCAGGAAGGTATCGATGGTCCCTGCCGCCAGTCTGCCGCTGGCAGAACCCTCACGCGCACCGGTAACATTGTCCAACAACCATTTGATCTTGCTGGCTGAAAAATACGGATCGAGCAGCAGCCCGGTCTTTGCCTGTACCCCGGATTCATGCCCGTCGGCTTTAAGCGCGGCACAGAATTTAGCAGTGCGCCGGTCCTGCCAGACGATGGCATTGTGGATCGGCTTGCCAGAAGCGCGGTCCCAGATCACCAGGGTTTCGCGCTGGTTGGTGATGCCGATCGCCGACGGATTGCCAGCCTCCATCGCCTGTTTCATTACCCGTAGCGTCGACGCCCAGATATCCTCGGCATCATGTTCGACCCATCCCGGTTGCGGGTAATGCTGGGGAAATTCCTCCTGCGCGGTGGCGACGGGTTTGGCGTCGCTATCGAACAGGATCGCCCGCGACGATGTTGTTCCCTGATCGACCGCCAGCAGATATTTCGCCATGCTTCTCCCCTAAATATACGGCGAGACGGGCGATTTGCGCCTCGTCCATCGCCAGCCCCAATTTGCTTCGTCGCCAGATGACGTCATCGACCGAGCGCGCCCATTCGTGGGTGACCATCCAGTCAACTTCGATTTGCGAGAGCCCTGCCCCGAATTCCTCGCCCATGTCGGTCGCATCCCCGATCATGTCCACCAGCATCGAGCCATAGGCACGGGCCATGCGGTAGGATCGCGCTTCGCCGAGGAACGGGTAGCGGGCGCGTACATGGTTCAGAAACGATGTGAAGGCGCCGATGTCGCCGCCGGGGAACGGGGCGGCGCGCGTGACGTGGGAGGTTTTCCAACCGGTGACATCGGCAAGCTTTTCGAGGGCTTCTTCGGCGAGATGGCGCGCTGTGGTGATCTTGCCGCCGAATACCGACAGCAATGGAGCGCCCGCCGTGTCGAGTTCGAGGACATAGTCCCGAGTGACGGCCTTAGCCTCGCTCGCGCCGTCGTCATAGAGCGGGCGGACGCCAGAATAGCTTCGAACGACATCGGAAGGGGCGATCTGCTTTACGAAAAAGTGGTTGGCGGCTCCGCACAGATAAGCGATTTCGTCCGCCGTGATCTGCGCGTCCTCGGGGCGTTCGACGGGGATGTCGGTGGTGCCGATCAGGGTTGTGTCGTTGGCATAGGCGATGGCGAAAACGACGCGTTTGTCGGGTTGCTGGAGCATATAGGCTTGGGGTCCGTCAAAGATTTTGGGGACCACGATGTGGCTGCCTTTGATGAGCCGCACCCCGCTATGGGCGTTGGCTCCCGTCAGAGCGAGTGCTTGTGCGACCCACGGACCGGCGGCGTTGACCATTGCACTTGCCTGCACGGTCCCGCCATCGAAAAGCGTTGCTTCCCAAAGGTTTCCAGCGCGTCTTGCGGACATGAATGCGGTCTGCGTGACGATCTTTGCGCCGTGCCGGGCGGCGTCGATCGCATTCAGCACGACAAGCCGCGCATCGTCCGCCCATGCGTCGGAATATACAAAACCCCTGCCCTGCCGCTTCAATGGTTTCAGATAGTTAGAATCACTCTTTCGCAAGAACCGCGAACGAGGTAAGGTGATCCGCCCGCCGATATTGTCATAGAGCAGCAGCCCCAGGCGCACGAGCCACCACGGACGAACCGCGTTCTCATGCGGCAAAACAAAGTGCAACGGATAGATCAGGTGTGGCGCGGCTTTCAGCAGGCGTTCGCGTTCCTGCAAAGCCTCTCGCACCAGCTTGAACTCGTAATATTCGAGATATCGCAGCCCCCCGTGGATCAGCTTTGTCGAGGCCGATGAGGTGTGGCTGGCGAGGTCGTCGCGTTCTACCAGCATCACCGACAGGCCGTTCAGCGCCGCCTCTCGCGCAATCGCGGTGCCATTGATGCCGCCGCCGATGATGAGGAGATCAAACACCATCCCCCATGCTTTACCGTTTGGCCTGACCCCGCCTAGCCCCTATCTGTACCTCATGGTCAAACACATCGAGCCGGGTCTGCCTACGCGCGACCAGATTTTGAACTTCATCACCACGACCGAAACGGCGGCGGGCAAGCGCGAGATTGCGCGTGCTTTCGGGTTGAAGGGGTCTGAGAAGATTGCGCTGAAAGCCCTGTTGAAGGACATGGCCGACGAAGGGCTGATTGATAGCGCACCGGGGCGGGCTTTTCATAAAATGGGCGGATTGCCGAAGGTCACGGTGTTCCGCGTCGTCGATATCGAGGGCGATACCGTCCTGTCGGTGCCGGAGAACTGGCAGGCCGACGGCGTTGTTCCCCCTCGCGTGCGGGTGATCGAGCGCAGCAAGGCGGGCGCGATGGCGGTCGGGGATCGCTTCCTCGGGCGGACCGAGGAGCGCGGCGCGGGCCATGTCGTGCATCCGATGAAGAAGCTGGCGAAGTCGGAGGAGATGCTGCTCGGCGTCGTCCGCAAAGAGGGCGAGCGCTATTATCTGAAGCCCGTCGACAAGCGCGAACGCAACGACACGCTCATTTCGGACATCGGCGATGCCGTCGATGGCGATCTGGTGCTGTGCGAAAAGGGCGGTCGTCCGCCGAAAATCGTCGCGCGGGTTTCGGAAATTCTCGGCGATCCGTTTGCGCCCAAGGCGTTCAGCCTGATCGCGATCCACAAGCACGGCATCCCCGATCACTTCACCGACGGTATGCTGGCGGAGGCGCACCGGGTTTCGAAAACCAAGCTGGGCGACCGCGAGGATTTGCGCGACCTGCCGATCGTTGCGATCGATCCGGCGGACGCGCGCGACCATGATGATGCGGTGTGGGCGGCCCCGAACGACAAGGGTGGCTATGAGGCCATCGTCGCGATTGCCGATGTGTCGTTTTATGTGCGGACTGGTTCGTTGCTCGACTGTGAGGCGAAAAAGCGCGGGAATAGCGTGTATTTTCCCGATCGCGTGGTTCCGATGCTGCCCGAGGAATTATCGGCGGATATTTGTTCGCTGAAACAGGGGCAGGAGCGCGCGGCGCTGGCGTGTCACCTCACCATCGACGCCAAGGGCAAGGTGACGGCATGGCGGTTTACGCGGGCGGTGATCCGGGTTGCGGCGAACCTTGCCTATGAGGATGCGCAGGCGGCGATCGATGACGGCACGGCACCCGAGCATTTGAAGCATTTGTGGGCGGCATGGGCGCTGTTGGCCAAGGCGCGGGACGAGCGCGAGCCGCTGGCGCTGGACTTGCCGGAGCGGCGGGTTGTGCTCGATGAAAAGGGCCAGATCGTCAGCATTGCGGTGCGCGACCGGTTGGACGCGCACCGGCTGATCGAGGACTTCATGATCGCGGCCAATGTCGCTGCGGCAAAGGCGCTGGAGGCCAAGAAGTCGCCGGTGATGTACCGCGTCCATGAGGTTCCGGGCCGCGAGAAACTGGTCGCGCTGAAGGATTATCTGGCGACGTTCGGGGTTTCGTTTGCGCTGGGACAGGTGGTGACGCCGGCGGTGTTCAACCGGTTGTTAGAGCGCGTGACCGATCCGGAACAGCGCCCGCAGATCATGGAGCAGGTGCTGCGGACACAGACACAGGCGTATTACGGGCCGGACAATCATGGGCATTTTGGGCTTTCGTTGGGGAGTTACGCGCATTTCACCTCACCGATCCGGCGCTATGCCGATCTGATCGTGCATCGTGGGCTGGTCCGCAGTTTCGGACTGGGCGACGGTGGGCTGACCGATGATGAGGCGCAGCGGATGACGGTGCTGGGCGAGGCGATCAGCCAGGCCGAGCGCCGCGCGATGCTGGCCGAACGCGAGACTGTCGATCGCTATGTCGCCGCGCATCTATCGACGCGGATCGGCGAAGTCATCGATGCGCGGATTACCGGGGTGTCGAACTTCGGCTTCTTTGCGACGGTGGACGGGATCGGCGGCGATGGGCTGGTGCCGGTATCGACGCTGGGAAATGATTATTTCCGGTTCGATGAGGGTGCGAAGACTCTGGAGGGCGATGTCTCGGGCGTGAAATATGCGCCGGGGATGAAGCTGCAACTGCGGCTGGCGGAGGCGAATCCAATCAGCGGGGCATTGCGGTTCGAACTGCCGGAGGGTGGTTCTGCGCCAAGGCAGCCGAAAGGGCGGATCACGACGATGCACCGTGGGCGACCAAAGGGAATAACGCATAAGGGTGGCAAGCGGCGGTAAAGCGGTTCCGGGACAACACCCGCGACCACTCCACCACCGCCGTCATCCTGAACTTGTTTCAGGATCCATCGGTAAACCCGCAAGACCGGTCCCGACAGAGGCATGGATCCTGAAACAAGTTCAGGATGACGGATTTGTGGTGGTTGGCGCGCGCCTAAAGCTTCAGACCTTCGGCAAAGTCACCCCACGCTGCCCCATATATTTGCCCGCACGGTCGGCATAGCTGACTTCGCAGGGTTCGTTGCCCTTCAGGAACAGGAACTGACACGCGCCTTCGTTGGCGTAGATTTTGGCGGGGAGCGGCGTGGTGTTGGAAAATTCCAACGTGACATGACCCTCCCATTCCGGCTCCAGCGGCGTCACATTCACGATGATGCCACAGCGCGCATAGGTCGATTTGCCGAGGCAGATGACGAGTATGTCGCGAGGCACACGGAAATATTCGACGGTGCGGGCGAGGACGAAGCTGTTCGGTGGGATGATGCAGACGTCGGTCTTGCGATCGACGAAGCTGACCGGATCGAAGTTCTTCGGGTCCACGACCGCCGAATCGACGTTGGTGAAAATCTTGAACTCATCGGCCACGCGCGCGTCGTAGCCGTATGACGACAGGCCATAGGAAATGCAGCCGTCGCGGCGCTGGCTCTCGGTAAACGGCTCGATCATGCCGTTCGTGGTGGCCTGTTCACGAATCCAGCGGTCAGATTGGATAGTCATGCTTCTGTTTTTACAATTCGAATTGGGAAAGATTGTTCGTTATCGACTATACGGTTGAGGAACGAACGCATTTTTTCCTGCTGAAGTTCAATATTGGCGAAAAGAGTTGGGTGGTACCCGCCCTCCAGTATCTCTAGTTGCTCCATTTTATATCCCAGAGATTTTCCCATTGATGACAAAAGCTTAACTAAAAGCCCCTGCCTCTCAGAATATTGTCGAGC
>JAQGKX010000001.1 GCA_028289885.1 Sphingomonadales bacterium | reverse complement strand
GACTTCCTTGTCCGTCAGCTGATTGCGCAAATTTTGGAAAGTGAGGCCCAAACCTACATCCATCGTCCTAATCCCTTGCTTGTAGCGTTGCATCAACCTAATGGTGATTAGGCTGGAAGTGCAAGTGATTTTTTGCCATGCTGCAGTTTCTTCAGGATGTCGGTCATTCAATATGGGTGGACGGCTCCTGTAATAAGAATATGAATTAGGCTGGATAGGATGATGAAGTGAAAGCGATGGTGGCTACACACGTCGAAGAACGCCGGGCCGCGATAGAAGCGCGTCATCCGCAGTGGACGCCAACCACGCTCGACCGCTACTTTGAAAGTGCTGCGGCAAGTTTCGGCGATCGCCCTCTCGTCATCACCGACGATGGCCAGACCAGCTATAGCGATGCCGAGCGCCATGCGACTCGGATCGCGAATATGCTCGTGGCCCGCGGCATCGTGCCCGGTGACCGCATTGCAATACTGATGGGCAATTATCCGATCACCGTTGCCTTGTTGTTCGGCATCTGGCGTGCCGGTGCCACCGTTGTCCCGTTGAACACACTGTATCGCACCGACGAGCTGGGGTTTGTGCTCGCACAATCAGCGCCCCGCCTGCTGATCGCCATGACACGCTTCCTCAAGCGCGATCTTGCCGCCGAGATCGCAACGGTAAAGCCTGTCGGTCTGGACGTCCTATTCTACGATCACGACGATCCCGCCTCATCCTCGCTGGTCAAAGCAATTGGGTGCGCCCCCCTGGGAACGCTCCCCGATCGTGCGGGTCAGGCGGCGGTTCCCGCCGTGATCATGTACACGTCGGGCACCACCGGCAGCCCCAAGGGCGTCGTTCAAACCCATGATAACTTGCTGAGGGCCGCCTATGCTGGCGCCTATCACCAGGCATTTGCAGACGGCCACCGCGCGATCTTTTCCCTGCCGCTCTACCATGCTTTTGGACTGGTCGTCGGTTTGTTGTCGGGCATCGTGGTGGGTGGATCGATCGTCCCACTTCTGCGCTTCGATGCCCGCGCGCTGCTCGCCGGCATCGAACGTCACCGCGCCAATTATCTCATGGCCGTACCCACGATGACCGTGGCGATGCTGGAGGTCGCCGAACGCGAGACTTTCGATCTGTCATCGCTCACGGCCATCCACAGTGCCGCTGCGCCGACCCCAAGCTGGGTCTGGCAGCGCATCCAGAGCGTCTTTGGCTGCGACGAGATTTTCACCAGCTATGGCCAGACAGAGACGACGGCGACGATCATCTGCACGCAACCCGGCGACCCCATTGAGACTGTCGCCATTACGCAGGGGATCATCGTCAAGGCGGGCGTAGCGGGCATTCCCGAACGCGGCGGCGAGATTGCCGAATTCAGGTTCGTCGACCCAGCGACCGGCCATGATAGTCCAACCGGCACACCAGGAGAGATCTGGACGCGGGGGCCGTTGAACAGTCTTGGCTATTTCGAACGACCCGATGAAACCGCCGCATTGTTTGCAGACGGAGGTTGGCTGCGAACCGGCGACCGGGGCTATTTCCGGGAGGACGGCAATCTCTTGCTGACGGGCCGCACCAAGGAGTTGTTCAAGAGTCGCGGCGAACTCGTCTCACCCAAGGAGATCGAAGAGGTCATCACGACCCACCCCGCAGTGCGTGAAGCCTATGTGATCGGTATGCCCGACGACGTTCATGGCGAGTGCGGGTCCGCATGGCTTGTTGCGGCCGGCCCAGACATTCCCACCGTCGCCGACATCATGGATCATCTGATCGCGCGCTTGCCGCGCTACAAATTGCCGCGCGACATCTGGTTTATAGACGCCGCGGAACTGCCGAAGACAGGCACCGGCAAGGTGCAGAAAAACCTGCTGAAAGACCGTGCGGAACGCCTGCTGGCCGAACTCGGCGCTGCTTGAGTCACCAACAGTGATCTTACCAAACCGAAAACAGGACGATGCGCATGTTCAGCATCGCGACCCAAAAATGGAGTTGGACAAATGACCGGGGAAATCTCGACGATCGAAGCCATTCTCGAGGACGCTCGCGATGGCCTTCCCTATATTCTGGTGGATGCCGACGACCGCGAGAATGAGGGCGATGTGATCATCCCCGCGCAGTTCGCGACACCCAAACAGATCAATTTCATGGCCCGCCACGCGCGGGGCCTGATCTGTCTGGCAATGTCGGCAACACATGCCGAAAAGCTCGACCTGCGCCCGATGACCGCCAACAACCAGTCCGGACACGGCACCGCCTTCACGGTGTCGATCGAAGCCCGTGAGGGCGTGACGACCGGCATTTCCGCGCAGGACCGTGCACACACGATTGCCGTTGCAATCGACCCGACCAAGGGCCAGCGCGATTTAGTTTCCCCGGGTCACATCTTCCCGCTGATCGCACGCGAAGGTGGCGTCCTTGTACGCGCGGGGCATACCGAAGCCGCCGTCGACATTTCGCGATTGGCGGGGCTCAATCCTGCGGGCGTGATCTGCGAGGTCATGAACGACGACGGGACAATGGCGCGGCTCCCCGATCTCATCAAATTCGGTAGCGAGCATGGCCTGAAGATCGGGACGATCGCCGACCTCATCGCCTATCGCCGCCGTTCCGAACGAATCGTTACATGCGTGGCCACCGCGCCGTTCGAGACCGTCTATGGCAATGATTTCACGATCCATGTCTATCGCAACAGCATCGACGGTGGCGAACATATCGCCCTGGTACGCGGCAATGTTCACGCCGGTGAACCGACGCTGGTCCGGGTGCATCAGGTCGATCTGTCCGCCGATTTGCTTGGCTGGTCGCTTGCACGTCCCGACTATGTGCCGCGCGCCTTGGCGGCGATCGCTTCGCACGACGGCCCCGCCATTGCCGTTTTCGTGCAGGATCCTGACCCCACGTCGATCTCCTCCCGGATCAACGGTGGGCGACAGGCCTATCACGAAACGCACGCGATCCGTGATTATGGCGTGGGCGCTCAGATCCTTCGGGATCTTGGCGTTCAGGACATGATCCTGCTGACCTCGAGCAAGGACAAGCTGACTGCGATCGAGGGATTTGGCCTGAGCGTTGTCGGGCGTCAGCCAATCCCTGCGACCACGCAGCGTTCCAAGGCAGAGCACCACGACGTCGCGGCCTGACCAAACGCGGGCTTCACGACTTATCACTCAAAAGGAGAGACATCATGGCTAGATTATCCGGTAAAATCGCAATCGTCACGGGTGCCGCACGCGGCATGGGCGAATCGCATGCACAGACATTCATTCGCGAAGGCGCGCGCGTGATCATTACCGACATGCGCGTCGATGCAGGTCGCGCGTTACAGGCTCAGTTGGGCGATGCGTCGTTGTTCGTCGAGCATGACGTCACCGATCTCGCGCAGTGGGAAATGGTCGTCAGCAAGGCGGAGGAGGCCTTCGGCCCGGTCGATGTTCTCGTCAACAACGCCGGCATATTGGGCGCGATGGCACGAACGGCCGATCTCACCGAGAAAGATTACCTCGCGGTGTGCGACGTCAACCAGCACTCGGTTTTCTACGGCATGAAAGCCGTCCTGCCGTCGATGCTGAAGGCGGGCCATGGCTCGATCGTCAATATATCATCGATTGCCGGAATGGCGGCCAACTACGGCTTCCCGAGCCTAGCCTATGTCGCCAGCAAGTTTGCCGTCCGTGGCATGACCAAGGCGACTGCAATCGAGTACGGTCCGCACAAAATTCGCGTGAATTCGGTGCATCCGGGCTTTATCCAGACGCCGATGATGGTCGAGGCAACCAATGAAGAGGGCGGCGACGCGTTGTCGCTGATTCCGCTCGGTCGCATTGCAGATCCTCAGGAAGTTTCGAACCTTGTCCTATTCCTCGCGTCGGATGAGTCATCGTACATCACCGGGGCCGAACATCTCGTCGATGCGGGCATGCTCGCGCAATAAAGGACCTTGATTGTGACACGCTGCGGCCATCGTCGCGGCGTGTCACAAGCCGGATCAAGTCAGTCGGAGTGGCGCGCAGACCGCACCGACGATCTGGTCGATCGTGTCGTGAAGCGCGTCTTCGAAACTTTCCTCGCCCTCTTCGCGCACCTGGAACGTCTCGTAGCGCACCAGAATTGCCAAAAACATGAAACTGGCGGTGACCAGTCGGCGCTGTGCAACGTCTTCGGGCAAATAGGACAGGCGTGCCCGCAGCAATTCGAAAATCCGCCCGAGAACGGGGTGGGGCGCGCCGCCGAAGTCACCAAACCGGTGTGAGCGGCTTCGCATCAGATACTGGTTCAGGAAACCGGCATAGGACCCATGCCCCTCTCCGTCGGGGAGTTCGAGCTGCGGCAAATACACCATATCGAGCAACGTCCGTGCATCGGTTAATCGGCCCTTGGCTTCAGCATCGGCCAACATTGCCGCCCGGACGGGCTCCATCTGCTCCATGCGATAATCAAAGATGGCCTCGACCAATCCCTCACGCGATCCAAAGTGATATTGGACGGCAAAGTGGTTCCCCTGCCCTGCCTTGGACGCAATTTCGCGCATTGAGACGCCATTGATTCCGCCGGCAGCAAATAAAGCCTCGGCTACGAGAATCATGCGGACTTTTCCGTCGATTTCAGGATTGGCCTGTTCAATCAAGGATGGTGGCGTCGAATTCATTGAAACACCTGTCTTAGAATATCGCCATCCTACTCTGCTGCATTCGCGCTGTCGATTCGCACTCGGCGGCTCATTTAATAGATGAATAGCGGGTTCGAGCGACTTACCGCAGTCAAACAAGCGCAGCATAAATTTGCTGCGCTGCCGCAGTATTTAAAACGGTTGACTTAGTTTCTTTGCTGGGACATCTTCCCATCACCACGGGCGCAACGACCAGCACAGGCTGCGTTCGACGCCACAGCGGCACGATTTTGGAGAGCGAATATGGCTATGGAAACCGGACTGATTTTTCACCCCTACATGCGGCCCGGTCGCACGGCACGGCAGACGTTCGAATGGGGGGTCCAGAATTCGATCGCCTGCGACAAGTCGGGCTTCACCTCGATGATGATTTCCGAGCACGCCTCGCAAATCTGGGAAAACATTCCCAATCCAGAACTGATCATCGCCGCAGCCGCACTTCAGACCAAGACCATCAAGTTCGCACCGATGGCGCACATCCTGCCCCATCAGCATCCGGCCAAGCTTGCGATGACGATCGGATGGCTTTCACAGATTCTGGAGGGACGTTACTTCCTCGGCATCGGCGCGGGAGCCTACCCGCTCGCGTCCTACATTCACGGTATTCGTGGCGATGATCAGGCGACCGAACATCTGAACGATATGGTTCGCGAGTCCCTTATGATCATGGAAAAGATCTGGAAGCGCGAGCCGTTCTTTGTCGAAGGTAAATATTGGGACGCTGGCTACCCGGAAGAAGAAGTCGCGCTCACCGAAGAGGACGAGCAGCATAAGCTTGCCAACTTCGCGCCATGGGGCGGCGCAATGCCCGAAGTCGCCGTGACCGGATTTAGCGCGAACTCGCCGTCGATGCGCCTTGCCGGAGAGAAAAACTTCAAGCCGGTGTCGATCTTCTCAGGCCTCGATGCCCTGAAGCGTCATTGGGAGATTTATTCCGAAGCCAATATCAAAGCTGGCTTCACCCCGAACCGCCAGCGCCACGCTGTTTCGCAAACCGTTTTCGTTGGCGACACTGACGCCGAAGCGAAGAAGGAAGTGATGGAAGGGCCGATCGGCTATTGCTTCAACAAATATCTGATACCCATCTGGCGTCGTTTCGGGATGATGGACGGGTTTGCCAAGGACGCCGGCATCGATCCGCTGAAGGCCGATCTCGAATTCCTCGTCGATCACGTTTTCGTCGTCGGTTCACCCGACACCGTCGTCGAGAAGATCAACGGACTTTTCGAAAAATGCGGTGGTTGGGGAACGCTCCAGATCGAAAGCCACGATTATTTCGACAATCCGTCGCCGTGGTTCCACTCGCTCGACTTGGTCGCCAAGGAAGTTGCGCCACGGATCACGCTTCCTGGCGGCGTTTCAATCAATGAATCGCGTCAGGCCGTAGCGGCTTAAACAGAAGATTGCATGAGTTCGGGGGTGGAGCGATATCGCTTGCTCCACCCTCACAAGCGCTCACGCGCGTTAAGGCATATCATGAATCAGTCTGTCGTAATCTTGTCCGCCGTCCGCACCGCCATCGGAAGCTTCGGTGGCGCATTGAAGGATGTGGCCCCCGCTGAACTGGGGAGCATCGTCATACGTGAAGCCATCGCGCGCGCCGGGATAGCTGCGGGCGATGTCGAGCATGTCGTGATGGGCCAAGTGATCCCGACCATTCCTCAGGACGCCTATCTCGCCCGCGTTGCCGCTCTCAACGCCGGTATTCCGACCTCCGCCCCAGCGCTGACGGTAAACAGACTGTGCGGGTCAAGCATCCAGGCGATCATATCAGCCGCGCAAATGCTTACGCTTGGCGAAGCTGAAATCGCGGTTGCGGGCGGCGCGGAGAGCATGTCGCGCTCACCGCATTATGTGACCGCCGCGCGTTTTGGCAAAAAGATGGGCGCGATCGAAATGATCGATGCGCTCACCACGACGTTGTCCGACCCGCGCGACGGATACCATATGGGCATCACCGCCGAAAACATCGCCGAACGCAATCAGATAAGCCGCGCCGACCAGGATGAGCTTGCTGCCGAAAGTCAGCGCCGTGCATCCCATGCCATCGCCGATGGTCGCTTTGTCGGGCAAATTGTCCCGGTGCCCATCAAGACGCGCGGCGGGGTTGCTTCGTTCACCGTCGATGAAAACGTGCGCGGTGACACGACGATCGAGGCACTTTCGCAACTCAAAACGGCATTTACCAAGAGCGGCACCGTTACCGCCGGCAATGCCTCGACGATCAACGATGCTGCCGCCGCCTTGGTACTAGCAACAGAGGCTGCAGCCTTGGCGCGCGGTCTGAAGCCGCGCGCGCGCATCCTTGGGTGGGCACATGCTGGGGTCGATCCTGAAGTCATGGGACTTGGCCCGATCGAAGCGGTGCCGAAAGCGCTGGCCCACGCCGGTGTGACTCTCGACCAAATCGATCGGATTGAATCCAACGAAGCGTTTGCTGCCCAGGCCTGCGCAGTGGCCCGCACCCTCGGGTTCGATCCTGAAAAAACCAACGTCAACGGATCGGGCATTTCGCTGGGCCACCCGGTGGGCGCAACAGGCGCTATCCTGATCGTAAAACTGTTGCACGAGCTTGAGCGCGTCGGTGGTCGGTACGGTCTGGCCACAATGTGCATCGGCGGCGGGCAGGGCATCGCCTTGGTAGTGGAGAGTCTGTGATGATCGGCGGATCGACCGCGACAATTGCATCAATTCGGCTCTCGAATTGCACGACGGAGGATGACGAATGATAGAAAAGCGCCTTTAACCTAACATTGATTATGCTCGGTGACGTACAATCTCCCATGAATAGCAGGGTTGATGCCCCGCGTGCTCACGCCGCGAGCGACGGCGCATAACCACGTCGGCGACAGGAGTTGACGGCTGATTGTCTTCGTAATCACTTGTATTATCCGTCACCAGAGAAGTTTTCTTCAATGGCGCTTGCCGATCGAAGGTGGGAGCAAAACAAAGTTCTTGCATGTCTAGACTAATTACGGTTAGGTTTGCTTTATGGCTCGACGACTTGGTTGGGCATCGCAAAAAGACGCTGCCAAAGATGCAGCGCTACTGGAGGGTAGATGCTGGAGAGACATGGCAATTCAGGCCTTTGCTGGAGTTTTTCCGGCAAGACGGACCGTGGATGTCGGCTTCCCGCCGCTCAGGCGAGGTCTGCTGCCCAATCTTTCGGCTTCATCCCGTTGCCAGATTTTGAATCGACCCGAGCCGTGGAAGCCAGCGCGGCCCGATCGCTCACATAGACAAATTCGCGGCGCACCAGACGCCGACAACCGAGGGAGAGTATCATGACAAATAAGCAGTCAAGCCGGACTCGTAGCAGTTCCAATCGTGTGGGGCAGCGTCGATATCAACCGATCACCATGACAGCCGCGATCGCGCTCATAACTATGATCGGTGTTCCCGCATTTGCGCAGACAGCGCCAGCCCCCGCCGCAGAAACGCCTCCGGCAGCAGACAATACCGGCGACATCGTCGTGACTGCCCAGCGTCGCGAAGAGTCACTTTCGCGGGTTCCCCTGTCGGTGTCGGCATTCACCGCCGACATCCTTGAAACGCGCGTTGTAACCAAAGAGCAGGATCTGGCGGCGCTCGTGCCCGGGCTGATCGTCAAGAACGGTCAGAATCAGAATCAGGTCAGCTTTACCCTGCGCGGCCAGACGCTTGATCCATTCTCAGGCGCGAGCCCTGCTGTTCTGACCTACCTCAACGAAGTACCGTTCACGGGCGGCAATTCGGCAACTGCGTTCTACGACTTTTCGTCGGTTCAGGTTTTGAAAGGCCCACAGGGCACGCTGTTCGGTCGGAACGCGACTGGCGGCGCCGTGCTCTATGCATCGACAAAGCCGGGCAATGACTTCGGCGGGAATTTTACGGTTCGTGGCGGCGAGCGCAATCTGCGCCAGATCACCGGTGCCATCGATATTCCGATCATCCCGGACAAGCTGCTTGTTCGCATTGCCGGTAATTACCAGGCGCAGGACGGTTATGTTCACAACCTCCTCACTGGCGGAACATTGGGCGACATCGACAACAAGTCGGGCCGGGTCACTATCCTTGCACGCCCGACCAGTAATTTCGAGAACGTTACGGTCCTGCAATACAGCAACTTCAAGGGAACTGAGTCCAACGGCCAGCTCTATTCCTATTACAAGCTCGGACAGACCAACACGTCGAACCAGACCGGCATCAACTATCCACTCACAACGACGCTTGACACTGTTTATGGCAATGGCCTGTTTCCCGGCGTCGGCAACGGCCCTCCAGGCCCTGGCACATTCCCGGGCGCGGTGGCCGGATACCTCGCCTGGCAGAAGGCGCATCCGTATCAGACTTACCTGTCTTACGACCTACCCCACAAAGCCTATAGCTATTTCGCGTCGAACACCTCCACGCTTAACATCTCGGACGATCTGACTTTCAAGACCATCCTCGGATATCAAAAAACGTTCGCCCGGACGCCTGGAATTCTCAGTGGATCGCCGTTTGCCTCGCTCGATCTATATAACACTTCAGGCGTCGCGACCGGCCCTCCGGGCGGCGAGGTTTTCCGCAACACGAGCTTTTCGGTTGAACCACAACTTCAGGGAACGCTGGCAGGCGGCGACCTGAAATTCATCGTCGGCGGCTTCTACAACTACGCGACCAAGGAAGAGCTCATTCCCGTTGTCGTCGGTGGCGAGCTGGCTGCACCTCTCGGGCAGGTTCTTTATCACACGCGTGGCACCGACAGATCTCGCGCGATTTACGGGCAGATCACCTATGATCTCCATTCGATTGCCCAGGGGCTGAGCATCACCGGTGGCGGTCGCTATACCTGGGAAACGGTCGGAATGACTGCCTATCCAGACCATGCTTTTGCAGCCAATTTCCCGGCTGAAAAGCGGACGCTGCATGCACCGAGCTGGAACTTCAACTTGCAGTATCAGTTCAACCCGCAGAACCAGTTGTACTTCACCCAGCGCGGCAGTTTCCGCGCCGGTAACTTCAACGGTGCGGTCGTTCCCTATAATTTCGCGAACTTCTTCGGCAACGAATATACGCATGATTTCGAAGTGGGATATAAGATCAACGGACGGCTTTTCGGCAAACGCACGCACTTCAATATCGCTGCCTACGATCAGATCGTAAGTAACGCGCAGCATTCTCTCTATGCCGTGGTTGCAGGCGCGCCTTCGGCCTTTACCGTCAATGTGCCGCAGGCGAAGATCAAGGGCGTCGAGGCGGACGGTGACTTCAAACCCGCCGACTGGCTGCTGGTTGGATTTGCCGGTGCCTATACCGACGCGAAATATACGAAGAACCTGGTTGATCTTTCAGTGCAGACAGGGAATCCGGGGTTCATCGTACCCTTCGATTCCTATCCCGACGCACCCAAATGGTCGGGATCGGTTTATGCCGATGTCACCCTTCCGGTGCCCGCCAACTTGGGCAACGTTCATCTGAGAGCGGACAGTTTCTCGCAGACATCGTCGTTCTTCTCGAATAATAATTACTCGATCACACCGGGCACTCAGATCAAAGGCTATACCACCGTCTCGCTGCGGTTGAGCTGGAACGAGATCATGGGAAGCAAGGTTTCGGCCGGTGTTTACGCCAAGAACCTGCTGAACCGCGGTTACTATCAGGCTGGCTATGTCGAAGGTGCCTCTGGTGGCTTCAACACTGTAATCCCGGGCGAACCACAAACCTTCGGCGCTGAGCTTTCGGTCAAATTCTAAATTGTACATGCTTTGGCCGATGCCTTTCCCAAGGCGTCGGCCATTTGTTTCCGGACTCTGCCCATACAATGCAGATTTGGTTCGGCGCGGCCATCAAATGACTAAACCGCGCGGTCCGCGACCGACGGTCAACGCGTCAGCACAAGGTGGGTCGCCAACTCCATAGGCACCACCTCCGTCACCCGATAGCCAATCGTCGGCAGGTCGATGCCTGCGAACAGGGATTCACCACGCCCCAGAAGCACGGGCGATAGCGCCAGGTGCAGCTCGTCGATCGCCCCTGTGAGCAGGTACTGGCGGACCGTTGAAACGCCGCCGCAGATCTTTACGTCTAAGTCCCCCGCGGCGACTTTCGCCTGAGCAAGCGCCGCCTCGATCCCCTCGGCAACGAAATGGAAGGTCGTCCCACCCTCCATCGCGGCGCGGGCGAAACGATCGTCGGTCCCGTCGTCTTTCCCGAGCATCGATCGAAACGTCCGGGTCGGGTAGAACCAGTTGTGCAATTCCGGCCCCCCTATCCCGAGCGGATTTTCGAGGCTTTGATCGGGTCCAGCCCCGAAGCCGTCGATGGATACCCCAAACCCCGCTACGCGCACCTTGCTCATGATACCTCCGTCTGATGATGAATTTGGCTTGACGCTTTCTGTTGATATCAACATATGTGGACAGATGTCAAAGTCGGTGCCGTTTGAGACAACGATCGAGGTGCGCGACACCTGCCTGTGCCTCCATGCGCAGCGTGCCGCACGCGCGTTGGCGCGACGGTTCGACGCGGCGCTTAAACCCGCTGGTCTGACGAATGGACAGTTCTCGCTGCTGATGTCACTCAACCGGCCCGTTCCGCCACCAATGGCACCTGTCGCGCAACTGCTCGCGATGGACCGGACGACACTTACTGCCGCGATGAAGCCGCTGGAACGGCGCGGCCTTGTTGAGGTGCACGTCGATAAAGCTGACCGGCGGAGCAGACTACTCGTCCTTACGAACGCCGGTCGCGAGGCTCTCGCGAGCGCGTTGCCGATCTGGCGCGCGACCCACCGGGAGATTGAGGCCAATCTGCATGACCCCGACACACTCCGTCGGGAGCTGATCGCACTTGCGTGAAGAAAACGTCGCACCGGAACACGTCACGAAACGGAGAGGAAACTATGCTTCCGACCATCACTACTTTCGCCTGGGTCCCACCGTTCGCACGGGGTTTCGTCCGCGATATACGTGCGCGATGGGCGTGCGAGGAAGTCGGTCAGCCCTATGAAATTGTGCTGGTCCGCGACGCCAAGACCCCCGAGCATCGTTGCCATCAACCCTTTGGGCAGGTGCCGACCTACCGCGACGACGAGGTTGAGATCTTTGAATCGGGCGCGATCGTGCTGCGCATCGCCGAGCGTGCGGGACAATTAATCCCGAGTGATCCCGCTGCGCGGGTTCGCGCGATCCAGTGGCTTGTCGCCGCGCTCAATTCAGTCGAACCTTTCGTCATGGCGATCGCCGTCAACGACATCTTCGAGGCCGATCGCGAATGGTCGAAGGCGCGTCACGACAAGGTCTGCGACGATCTGCAGGGTCGACTCCATGATCTCGAGGTTGAGCTCGGCGATAAGCAATGGATCGACGGCGATACCTTCACCGTCGGCGACCTGATGCTGATCTCGGTACTCGGCGGCTTGCGTGGCTCAGGCCAACTGGACCTTTTCCCGAAGCTTGCCGCCTATGTCGGACGCGGTGAGGCGCGGCCCGCGCACCGCAAGGCGATGGCCGACCAGCTCACACTTTATGCAGAGGAGAGAGAAGATGACTAATCCCGAAGGCACCCCGATCTGGTACGAGCTGATGACCAGCGACATCGACAGCGCGCAGAAATTCTATGCCGATGTCGTCGGCTGGAGCATCGCACCCTCCGGGATGGAGGGCACCGGCGACTGCCGCATCCTCACCGCGCCCGACGGTCAGGGCGTGGGCGGTATGATGACGTTACCCGAGGGCGCGCCGATGAAGCCCGGCTGGTTTTGCTACATCGGCGTTGCTGACGTTGACGGCACTGCCGAAAAGATCAAGTCGCTCGGCGGCAGTGTGCTCATGGGCGCTCAGGATATTGCTGGCGTGGGTCGCTTCGCAATGGTCGCCGATCCGCAAGGCCTGGTGTTCTACATCATGCGCGGCGACAGCCCGCAGGAGTCGCAGGCCTTCCACGTCACCGCGCCCGGGCATATTGGCTGGAACGAACTCGTCACTGGCGACCACAAAGCCGCGTTCGCTTTTTACGGCGAACTGTTCGACTGGGAGAACAAGGAGTCGATGCCGATGGGCGAGATGGGCGACTACTGCTTCATCGACCATGGCGGCGAGCGGATTGGCGCCATGATGACCGCAGGTCCCGGATGGACGACGCGCTCGACCTATTATTTCAACGTGCCCTCGATCGAGGGCACGGTCCCTAAAATCACCGGCGGTGGCGGCACGGTGACGATGGGTCCGCACGAAGTGCCCGGCGGCATGCACATCGTAATGGCCCTCGACCCGCAAGGCGTCGCCTTCGCGTTGGTCGGCGGAAAGTAAGGAGCAAAACAATGGCAAAGATGACCACCTGCCTGTGGTTCGACCACGGCAAGGCCCGCGAGGCTGCAGAGTTTTACGCCAGCCTGTTCCCCGACAGTCATGTCGGGACCGGGCAAGACTCCCCTGCTGACAATCCATCAACCAGGCGTGGCGAGGAAATCACAGTCGAGTTCACCGTACTCGGCCAGTCGTTCGTCGGGCTTAACGGCGGCTCCAGCTTCAAGCCAAATGAGGCGGTCAGCTTTCAGGTCTTTACCGACACTCAGGAAGAAACCGACCGTTACTGGAATGCGATTGTCGGCAATGGCGGTGCAGAGAGCATGTGCGGCTGGTGCAAGGATCGCTGGGGCTTTTCGTGGCAGATCGTGCCCCGCGCGCTGATGGCTGGAATGGCCGACCCCGACCCTTCAGCTGCCAAGCGCGTGATGGAAGCGATGATGACGATGCGCAAAATCGACATTGCCCGGATCGAAGCGGCGCGCGCCGGGGAGGCCACCAATGCGTAAGATCATTGGTGGCATGTTCGTCTCGCTCGACGGCGTCATACAAGCGCCCGGTGGACCGACTGAAGACCCGACCGGCGGCTTCGTGCATGGCGGTTGGATGTTCCCCGTTTCCGACGATCAGGTCGGCGCGGCGGTCGGCGCTTTTTTCTCGCAGCCCTATGACCTGCTGCTGGGTCGGCGGACCTACGACATCTTCGCCGCTTACTGGCCCTATGCCGACGGCGATGGCGCGGCGATGGGCAAGGCCTTCACAGCAGCAAACAAATATGTCCTGACAAAAGACGATCAGCCGCTGCCATGGGCGAACAGCCAGCGGATGCGCACCGTGGACGATATCGCAAGGCTCAAGCAGGAGGACGGCCCTGATCTGCTGATCCAGGGGTCGAGCATGATCTACCCCGCGCTGCTTACCGCAGGCTTGCTCGACCGCCTCGTGCTGTACACCTTTCCGATCGTGCTCGGCAGCGGCAAGCGGCTTTTCGGCGAGGGAACGCCGCCCGCCACGCTCAAGCTGGTCGATTATCAGGTAACGACCGGGGGCGCCGTCATCACGACCTACGAACCTGCGGGTCCGGTCGAGACGGGGTCCTTCGGCCAGATCGGGAGTGCGCGTGAGGACGAGCGGCAAGCCAAAATGAAGGACGGCACATGGTAATCCAGCTCTTTGGCCACCCCTTTTCGTCCTATACAAGGAAGGCGGAGATCGCATTTCATGAGAACGACACGCCGTTCGAATTCCGGATGGTGGGTCCCGACCATCCGGAAAATGGTGCCGAACTTTCCCGTCTCTCGGCAGTGGGCAAGTTCCCGCTACTCGTCGCCGGTGAT
>JAQGKX010000159.1 GCA_028289885.1 Sphingomonadales bacterium | reverse complement strand
CCGCTTGGATCATCGTCGGCGGCGCCCGTGACCAGACCCGGCCCCAGTTGTTCGAACAGGGCAATCGATCGTGCACGTCGGCCAAGCTTCACGTACCACTCCCTCCGCTGATACGCTCCCGCCGTGGGCCGTATCTCAAACGATGGGCAGTGACGAGAAGTTTTGCGGATTCGCTTCTGGAGGCGACGGCAGGATTTATCTCGGCGGGGAGATTATTATTCGGCTACGTTGATCGGGTTGTTGGCGATGATCACCGGGCGTGCTGCCGCCAGATCGCGGGCAGCCATGCCAAATGCCTTGAAGTGATCCGAACCCATGTGCGATTCAACTGCGGACTGATCGGTATAAAGCTCGTTGAAAACATAGCGGCGCTCTCCTTCGGCTTCACGCCACAGGTCATAGTGGAGGACGCCGGGCTCGCTCCGCGATGCCGCAACACAGATGCCGGCGGCGGCTTCGAATGCCTTTTCTTCCCCCGGCTTGACGGTGACAAACGCAATTACTTTCACAGACATCAGACTCTCCATCTTCGTTGCCAGAGCATAGCGTTTGCTTGACGAGCGAGATAGCGACAATGATGTTGGGTCAATAATCCGGCACGCCAGCATTTACTCGCAGCGAAGCCAGACAGGTGTCATGAGCGGGTGCTGCAAGATCCATGGATTTGATCGATAGTCCCGCATATTCCTGACGGCCTACGGCGTCTCCGACGAGAAGCAGGGTGGGATCGTCGTCCCCGATTGTTCGCACGAGGAACGGGAGGGAGGTGAGTGTGCCCCGGATCAATCGCTCCGAAGGAAGCGACACGTTGACCGCCACCAGAACCGGCGTGTCGTGCGCCCGCCCCCCGGCGATCAGTTCATGCGCAATCTGGTGCGCGGCGGCCCGGCCCATGTAAATCGCCAGTGTCGCGTTCGACATGGCGAGCGATGCCCAGTCCAGATCGAGCGTTGCCCCCGCACGAGCGTGGGCCGTGACGAAAATCAAGCTTTGCGCCATTCCTCGCAAAGTCGTCGAGATTCCCGCCGATGCCGAAGCCGCGCTGGCGGCGGTGATTCCAGGGCAAATCTGCACGGAGACCCCGTGTCGCCTCAGATGCGCAATCTCCTCGGCAGCGCGACCGAATATGCCGGGGTCGCCGCCCTTCAGGCGAACCACGCGCTTGCCTGCCAATGCGGCGGCCAGCAGCAGATCGTTGATCGTCGCCTGATCCTTCGAGTGACGGCCCGATCGTTTCCCGACAGCAACCCGTTCGGTCGCCGCCGGGATGAGCGCCAGCACGCCGGGGCCAACAAGAGCGTCGTAGAAAACAATATCCGCCGCCCACAATAATCGTTCGGCCTTGCGCGTGAGCAAGTCGGGATCGCCGGGCCCCGCGCCGACGAGCCAGACTTCGCCGTCGCAGATCAATCCTTCAGGCATGAGCATTTTCCCCGGTCAAAGCGAGCAGTTGCGCGATCGCCGGGCGGCACGATCCACAGTTCGTCCCGGCGTTGATGGCCTTGCCGACACCCTCGACAGTGACGAGCGTTTGCGTGGCAATGGCGTCGATGATCGTCGTCATGCCGACGTCGAAACAGACGCACACGATCGTACCGCGATCGGGTGCGGGGGTAGCTGGGCGACCGGCAAGCACCTCGGTAATCGAGACCGCGCTCCCGTCGAGTTGCGCGGCCAGCCAGTCACGAGGCGGCAGCCCGCCGTTGCGGGACATGAACAGCGCGGCCTGCAGGCGACCGTCCACGACGACGGCGGAGCGGACGACACCGCGCCGGGCATCGCTCATCTCGGCCCGATCCCCTTCTGGCAGCAGCGCGGTCAATAAGCCCGGGTCGCCGTCCATGGCGATTTCCATTACCCAGCCATGCGTCGACCGGACGCGCGTCCAATAATTGCAATCGGGCGCAGCGGGCCGGTCACGCGAGGTCAGGAAGCCCGTCCACTCGGCAACATGAGGCGTGATCTTTGCAGGCGTATTCTTGAACCCCGGCTGCCCTGAAATCGGGTCTCGGTCCTGTCCGGGCAACATCCCCGCGCGTCCGCCTCCGCTGGTCCGGTCGGTCCAGTGGATCGGCACGAATAGCTCGCCGCGACGCTGGCCCGCGCTGGATGCGACACGAAAGATGCTGGTGCCGTGCGGGGTCTCGACCGACGCCAGCCCGCCATCGACCAGCCGCGCGCGGGCCATCGTATCGGGATGCACTTCGACGAGTGGTTCACGCCGATGTTGCGACAATTTGGGGGACAGACCGGTGCGTGTCATCGTGTGCCACTGGTCGCGATAACGCCCGGTGTTCAGGCGCAGGGGATAGGTCCGGTTGCCGTCGGCGCGCTTCTGGAACTTTACCGCGACGAAATTCGCCCTGCCGTTCTCGGTCGAATAGCGCGCGCTCGCAAAAGGGGATGTCCCGCCCCACTGCACCGGAGCCATCGTGTCGTAATCACTGTCGGTGATGGTGACCAGATCGGAGATGTCGAGCAACCTTTCGCCGCTGTTCTCAAAGTTGGTCTGGGCCGCGAACTCACGGAATATGGTGGCTGCGTTGGTGTAATCGAATGAGGTGCCCCAGCCCATTTTCCGGGCGACTTCGGACATGATCCACCAATCGGGTCTGGCCTCTCCCGGTGCCCCGAGAAACCCGCGCTGGCGGGAAATGCGGCGTTCGGAATTGGTGACGGTGCCGTCCTTCTCGCCCCAGCCGAGTGCCGGCAATCGCACCTGGGCATAGGCTCCGGTGTCGGTGTCGGCGATGCAATCGGAGACTACGACGAACGGGCAATTGGCAAGCGCAATCCGCGCCATGTTGGCGTCGGACATCGACACGGCAGGGTTCGTCGCCATGATCCACACCGCCTTGATCTTGCCCGCCGCCATTGCCGCGAACATATCGACGGCCTTCAGGCCGGGCGCGGCGCATATCGTTGGCGACTGCCAGAAGCGTTGCGCGCAATCGCGTTCTTCGGGCGAAAATCCCATGTGCGCGGCCAGCATCGAAGCCAGCCCCCCCACCTCACGGCCACCCATGGCGTTGGGCTGGCCGGTGATGCTGAACGGTCCCGCTCCCGGTTTTCCAATACGTCCGGTCGCCAGATGGACATTGATGATCGCGTTCGCCTTGTCGGTGCCGCTGACCGACTGGTTGACGCCTTGGCTGAACAAGGTGACGGTCTTCGGATTGTCGGCGAACAGGTCGTAGAACGCCTGCAACTGCTCTTGCGGTATGTCGCACGTAGCCGCGACGTCCTCATCACCGAGGCTCTGCCAGAAATCGGCAGGAACATTGACATGATCACCGACATAGCGACCGTCGATCTGCCATGTGCTGCGCATCTCCTTCAGCAAGCCATTGAAAAGGCTGACGTCTGTGTCGGGAGCAATCGCCAGATGGAGGTCGGCACGTTCGGCGGTTTCGGTGCGGCGTGGGTCGATGACGATCAGCCTGGTGCCGCGTGAGGCGCGCGCGGCTTCGATCTGTTGCCAGATAACCGGGTGGCACCATGCGGTGTTCGATCCGACAAGGATGATCAGATCGGCCTCGTCGAGGTGGGAATAGCTGCACGGCACTATGTCTTCACCGAAGGCCCGGACGTGCGCGGATACTCCGATCGACATGCAGAGGCGTGAGTTCGTGTCTATGTTCGAGCTGCCTATGAACCCCTTCATCAGCTAGTTGGCGACGTAATAATCCTCGGTCAGCAACTGTCCGGAAACATAGAAGGCCACGCTGTCGGGACCGTGTTCGGCGATAGCGGCGGCGAAGCGGCTGGCGACGAGGTCCAGCGCCTCGTCCCAGCCGACCTGCTTCGTCCCGATCATTGGATGGAGCAGGCGACCCTCCAGCCCGATAGTCTCGCCCAGATGCGTTCCCTTCGAACATAGTTTTCCAAAATTGGCGGGGTGGTCCGTGTCTCCCGCGATCGTCGCTGTCCGTTCACCCGTTTGCGTGGCGACGATCCCGCAGCCGACGCCGCAATAGGCGCAGGTGGTGCGGACGGGTTTCAACCGACGCTGGCCAATGCTTCGGCGCGCCCGATCAGGATGCGGCCACCGTCGATCTTGACCGGGATAACGGGCACGCAACCCTCATCCTCGCCGAGCGCCTTTCCAGTGATCAGCGAAATTCGCCACGCGTGCAGCGGGCACGTGACGGTCGTATCATGGACGATGCCCTGGCTGAGCGGTCCGGCCTTGTGCGGGCATTTGTTGATCAGCGCGTACACTTCTCCGTTCGCGGTGTGGAAGATCGCAATCTCGTCCCCGCCCGCGACCGGCAACGTGCGCGCGCCAAGAGGGGGAAGCTGATCGATCGGGCCGATGTCGAGCCATGTGCCGTTGACCGTCATGCCGAAACAAGCTCCTTGGGAACGGGCCGGATTTCGGCGAGGTGCTGATGCAATTTATAATCCTCGCCAGCGACGCGCTTTGCCCACGGGTCGTCCTGCATGAAGCTTTGCGAATAGAGGAACCGGCCGCGCAACGCCTCACGCCCAACCTCATCATCGACAATCCGTGCCTTGATATACTCCAGCCCGA
This sequence comes from Sphingomonadales bacterium, assembly GCA_028289885.1. Lineage (GTDB taxonomy): Bacteria > Pseudomonadota > Alphaproteobacteria > Sphingomonadales > Sphingomonadaceae > Sphingomonas_O. The sequence continues at coordinate 124 of JAQGKX010000159.1, read as the reverse complement.
CACGTTCGACCCACGGCGCGGTGCGGTCGAGATAGCGCGCTTCCTCGCGGTAAAGCTGGATGAAGGCGGCGCAATAATCCATCGCCTCCTGCTCGGTCGCGACCTTGCACAACAGGTCGGTGAC
>JAQGKX010000155.1 GCA_028289885.1 Sphingomonadales bacterium | reverse complement strand
CACAGCAGGGGCTGTACGAATATGACGCGGTCGCGCGGCTGCGCGACGGCCAGCTCGGCGACGAGCGGGTCCACGACATCTCCAACTACCTCCGCAAGGGCAAGCTGTGGGAGGCCTTCACTTCGCCCGTGCTCCCTGTCCTGCTGATTGACGAAATCGACAAGGCGGACATCGAATTTCCGAACGATCTGTTGCAGGAACTCGATCGAATGAGCTTCGACGTCTACGAAACGCACGAAACGATCGCCGCGAAGGAACGCCCGATCGTCGTCATCACGTCGAACAACGAAAAGGAACTGCCCGACGCGTTCCTGCGCCGTTGTTTCTTTCATTATATCAAATTCCCCGAACGCGATACGATGCAGGCGATCGTCGATGTTCATTTTCCGGGTATCCAGAGGATACTCGTCAATCGTGCGATGGACGTGTTCTACGAGATTCGCGACGTGCCAGGCTTGAAGAAAAAGCCCAGCACCAGTGAGTTATTGGACTGGCTTAAGTTGCTTTTGAACGAGGACATGCCGCTCGACGTCCTCCAGAACCGCGATCCGACCAAGGCGATTCCCCCGCTTCATGGAGCATTGCTGAAAAACGAACAGGATGTGATGCTGTTCGAACGCCTCGCCTTCATGTCGCGCAGGCAGGCAAGCAAAAACTAAACGTCGTCGATATAGGCGATTTCGAAGTTGCCCCAGCGCCGCCCCGCGATGATCAGCGGGACGAAACAATTCTTGACTGGCCGGTATCCGTTGACGCCCAGATCCTGTCGATAGGTGGTCAGCATAAAGTCCGCGGTAGAGGCGACCGCGCGCCCGGTCGCGTCGTCCATGAAATTGCATCTGTTTCGGCAGTTGAGCGCGTTCCACGCCGGGTCGTCGGGGCGCTGCCTGTAAGATTTGGACGTCAAATGCGTTGGCAGATATCCGTTCACATCGGTTACCGCCGCGCCAATTATCCGCGCGTCCGATCCTGAAACCCTGTCGAGGATAGGCTGAATCAGCCGATCAGCCGCGTCGTTAAAACGGTTGGTGAACTGGGCGGGGCTGGAACCCTCGACCGAACGATAGGCTGTATCGAACACGTCCGGAATCAGCATCTCCTGTGCCGCCAGTGCCGCTTCGATGCTGGCCTGAACTTCGCGCCCACCGTCGATCGCAAGATCGACAAAGCGGCGATCGTCCAGCGCGAAGCCTGAATGAACGATAAGATCGAGCATCTCATTGGCCTGGACCTCGAGCGCGCCCATGCTCGAATGTGCGGTAGCCAGACGCAGGTCGTTTGCCCGGGCGTCCTCTGAAAATCCTTCCAGTTCATCACCGACGCGGCAGACACGTTCGTGGATCATGCTCGTTGCACGGGCAATATCTTCTGCTTGCACATCGACCTGATCCACGAGGGCAATAACTTGGGACACGGTTTCGTTCACCCGTGCAAAGCCTTTTTCGGCCTCGTCAGCGCGGGCCACGCCTTCGGTCAGGTCGCGAAGGAATCCTTCACCCTCGCGCGCCAGTGACTCGATTGTCTGGCTTATTTCCACCGTCGCGCTCCGTGTATCGAGCGCGAGTTTCTTCACTTCAGCTGCCACAACAGCAAAGGTGCGTCCGGCATCCCCGGCCTTTTCCGCTTCAATCGCAGCATTTAATGCGAGCATGTTCGTGGTTCGGGCAATCCGGTCGATCGTATCGGTCGTCCGCCTGACCTGCTGCATCGCCGCTGCCAATCCGGTGAGTTGCAGGCCCATGTTCCGGACCAGAGCGGTCAATTCACCAAACTCGGCGATCGACTGCGCGATGATCTCGCCCCCGTCGGCCAGTCTTCGGCGCGCGTTTTCCGAAAGCGTTCGTGCCTCGTCTGTTGCATCAGTGACCTGGCGCTGGTCGGTTTCCAGCGACGCCATGACAGATTGCAGGTCGCCCAGCACTGATATTTGCCGCGCGATGCTTTCGGTCACCTCTTCGACATGGCCTGCAGCGTCTGTGCATCCAATCGCCAGTCCGCCGATGCCACGAGCAGCCTCATCGACCAGCTGGGGGTCCGCCACTTCCAAGCGCGCTTCGATCATTCGATGTTCCCGACGTGATAATCCGATGGAGCTAGCGTGAAAGTTTTGACATGGCGTTAACCAGAGGGTTCTTGCCGCGACGGTCACGCATCGGCATAGCTTTCCGTATGTTCTTCAATTTCCTAGACGAGCTTCGCGCCGCCGGTATTCCCGCCAGCATCAAGGAGCATCTCGTCCTGCTGGAAGCCCTCGACCGCGAAGTCATCGGACGGACGCCCGAGGAATTCTACTATCTGGCCCGCGCGACCTATGTGAAGGACGAGGGACTGATCGATAAATTCGACCAGGTTTTCGCCAAGGTTTTCAGGGGGCTGGAAACCAGCTTCGGCGAGCAAACGACTGAGATTCCGGCGGACTGGCTGAAGGCGATCACCGAAAAGTTCCTGACCCCCGAACAGATGGAGGAGATCAAGAAGCTGGGCTCGTGGGAAGAGATTATGGAGACGCTGCAAAAGCGGCTCGAAGAACAGCAGGGCCGTCACCAGGGCGGCAGCAAGTGGATCGGCACCGGGGGCACGTCACCCTATGGCAACGGCGGTTATAATCCGGAAGGTATCCGGATCGGTGGCGAGGGAAAGCATGGCCGGGCGATAAAGGTCTGGGACAAGCGCGAGTTCAGGAACCTCGACGCGACCAAGGAATTGGGCACCCGCAACATCAAGATCGCGCTGCGGCGCCTGCGTCGTTTCGCGCGCCAGGGTGCCGCCGATGAACTCGACATCGACGGGACGATCGACGGAACCGCACGGCAGGGGTGGCTAGATATCAGGATGCGACCCGAACGGCACAATGCGGTCAAGCTGTTGCTGTTTCTCGATGTCGGCGGGTCGATGGACCCGCACGTAAAGCTTTGCGAAGAATTATTCAGTGCGGCTAGTAACGAGTTCAAAAACCTAGAGTTCTTCTATTTCCACAATTGTCCGTACGAAGGCCTGTGGAAAGACAATCGGCGTCGTTTCACCGAACGCACTCCGACCTGGGACGTGCTCCATAAATATGGCCATGACTATAAATTGATCTTTATCGGCGACGCGTCGATGTCGCCCTATGAGGTAAGCCACCCGGGCGGGTCGGTCGAGCATTTCAATGAAGAGTCGGGGGTGACGTGGATGCAGCGCCTGACGAATACATATCCGGCGGCCGCGTGGTTAAACCCTGTGCCTCAGACGCAATGGGGATATTCGCAATCCACCGGAATGTTCCGTGAGTTGATGAGCGACCGGATGTATCCGCTGACCCTCGACGGTCTCGAAAACGCCATGCGCGCCCTCACACGCAAGAATTAAGCGCGAAGTTCCAGGGCTTTCCGACTGTACGTTGCCGCAAGGTGAAGGCGGCGCTCACGTGCCGCCTCGGTCACGGCACGGGCAGCAGCGGCAGTCTCTTCGGCGGCACGGCGGGAATAATAACGCAGGTCAGATGTCACACCATCATCCTCAAACGACTCGTGAGGATATCGTTACATTCATGATGGTTAATAAATAGCGCGCATCGGCAGTACGCCCGCGCGATGCGACGAAATATTATCTGTAACGGTGAACGACGCCCCCGCGTATTGGTTCCACACTTCCTGTGGTGCCCGGAAAACTGATTGGCAATCCGGCTAATGTCCGGACGGCCATATAGGCAAACCCTTCTGCTTCGGTTGCGTCCCCGTTTGCGCCAAGTGATTCGATTGGCTCGACGGTCACGCCAGAGCGTTGGCACAGCATCGCCATCAGGGTAGGGTTGTGGCGCCCCCCGCCTGTGACGATCATCCGTGTCGGCCTTGTCGGAAGCAGTCTCAGCGCGAGCGCCACGGTCTCGGCGGTGAAGGCGGTCAGGGTCGCGGCACCGTCTGTCGCCGACAATCCCCGCACTGGCTGTATTGAAAAGTCACTGCGGTCGAGCGACTTCGGCGGTGCTTGATCGAAAAACGGATTGTCGAGCATGTTCGCCAACACTCCCTCGTCCACCCGTCCCGCGCCGGCCAGCGTGCCGCCTTCGTCAAATCGCGCTCCTGTTTCCGCCGCTACCCAATCGTCGATCAGACTGTTCGCAGGGCCGGTATCGAACGCGACGATCGCGTCGCCATCACCGATCCAGGTAATGTTCGCAACGCCGCCAAGGTTCAGGATCGCTACCGGCTTCGGCAAGCCGGTAACCAAGGCGCGGTGGTAGACCGGTAGCAACGGAGCCCCCTGCCCGCCGTGCGAAACGTCGTTGCTCCGAAAGTCGGAGACGGTGGTGATCTTCAGAGAGTCGGCCAGCACGGCACCGTCACCGATTTGCCAGGTCCAGCCACGATCGGGCCGGTGCGCGACCGTCTGGCCATGATAGCCGATGACGCCGATCTGGTCCGCCGTCACGGCCGCCTGGGCCATCAGCTTACGCACCGCCATGACGTGCATCCGGTCGATCAGCGCACCCGCCTCGACCAGCGCCGGGCTTGCGCGCGGGCGTTCAAAGGTCAGTGCCTGCCGTGATGCTTCGCTCAACTGCGCGCGTGCCGAATCGCTCCATTCCTCATATCGGAACGCGATCGGGCGCACGAACCCCTCGCCATCTGTTTCGATCAGCGCCGCGTCGATCCCGTCCAGCGACGTGCCCGACATCAACCCGATACTCAGCATGCTACCCACGCGACGACCCCCATGCTAAGCGCCCGCGCGCCATGACAGATTACAAATCCGATCTCCTCCGCCTGCTCGATAGCCGCGGTTATGTCCATCAAGTAACCGACGCGGTGGGCCTCGATGACCTCGCCACGCGCCAGGTTGTTCCCGGCTATATCGGTTTTGACGCCACGGCACCGTCGCTGCACGTCGGCAGCCTTGTCCAGATCATGATGCTTCGCCGCATGCAGCAGAGCGGCCACAAGCCCATTGTCCTGATGGGTGGCGGTACCACGAAGGTCGGCGATCCATCGGGCAAGGACGAATCGCGCCGCATCCTGACCGACGATACAATCAACGAGAACATCGCCAGCATCCGCCGCGTGTTCGAACGGTTCCTGAAGTTCGGCGATGGTCCGACCGATGCGATCATGGTCAACAACGCCGACTGGCTCGACGCGCTGGAATATGTTCCGTTCTTGCGCGACATCGGCAAGCATTTCACGATCAACCGGATGCTGACCTTCGATTCGGTCAAGCTGCGGCTCGAGCGCGAACAGCCCCTGACCTTCCTCGAATTCAACTACATGATTCTCCAAGCGTATGACTTTCTCGAACTGTCGCGCCGCTCGGGTGTCCGTTTGCAGATGGGCGGCTCGGACCAGTGGGGCAATATCGTCAACGGCGTCGATCTGACGCGCCGGATCGACGGCACGCCACTGTTCGGGCTGACGACGCCGCTCATCACCACCTCCGATGGCGCGAAGATGGGCAAGACGGCCAATGGTGCGGTCTGGCTTAACGCCGACGCGCTCAGCCCCTATGATTACTGGCAGTTTTGGCGGAACACGCAGGACGGCGATGTCGGGCGGTTCCTGCGCCTGTTCACCGACCTCCCGCTCGAAGAAATTGCCCGCCTCGAAGCTCTCGAAGGTGCAGAGATCAATGCAGCCAAGGCGATCCTCGCCGACGCGGCAACGACGCTTTGCCACGGTTTCGAAGCGGCGAGCGCCGCCGCCGAAACCGCGCGCAAGACTTTCGACGAAGGCGCGGGCGATGCCGGCCTCCCTCGTCACGCAGTCGCCACAAACGTCATTTCGATCATTGACGCCTTGCTCGCGCTGAACCTTGTCGCTTCCAAGGGTGAGGCCAGGCGCCTGATCGCTGGCGGCGGCGCGCGGATCGATGGCGAAAAAGTGACCGACGAAGCCGCGATCATTGCGCCGGGTGCGGACCCCGTGCGTGTGTCGGCAGGCAAGAAGCTGCACGGGCTGATCATCAGGTAACCAGCGCGTTAAGCGTGTCGCTTCATCCGGTGATAGCCGTGCGCGCGTAAGGACGCGGCATGGCCACTGCATATCGACTCGTCGAACAGGTTGCCGCCGCCGAACGCAGGCGGGCGGAACGGCGTGTAGTTGCGCTCGACACGCTGATGAGCGATCGCGAGAGCCGCACCTTCGCGGTTCGCATATTGAACCTGTCCGAAGGCGGCCTCATGGGGCAGAGCGAATGGCCGTTATGCGAGCGCGCCCCGGTGCGGGTCGACGTCCCGACGATCGGATGGCTGCGCGCCGATATAATCTGGGTACTCGGCGACCGGTTCGGCGGTAACTTCCGCGAACCGGTCGATCCAGAAGCGTTTGCGGCGTTCGTCAGGATTTTCGGCGAACATCCAAGGGGCTAGCCCGAGCGCAACAACGCAACCCCCGCGTCACGCTCGAACAAATACAACGCCATCCGCGCCGCCTTTCCGCGCGCGCCGTCCAACCCGCCGTCGCGGTCGACCAGCAGCCGTGCGTCGTCGTGAGCCGTCGGCGTCAGCACCACGATCTGTTCCGCCGTCGCCACCCGGAACCGCGCCTCGCCCGACTGTTTGGTCCCCAGCAACTCGCCGGCCCCGCGCAGCCGCAAATCCTCCTCGGCAATGAAAAAACCGTCGTTCGAGTTTTTCATCGTCGCCAATCGCGCCCGCGCCGTCTCGCTCAGCGAGTTTCCCCGCAGCAGCAAACAAACCGACCGTTCAGCCCCGCGCCCGACCCGTCCGCGCAACTGGTGTAATTGCGCCAGGCCAAACCGCTCGGCATCCTCGACCACGATCAGCGACGCATTGGGCACATCGACGCCAACTTCGATCACCGTCGTTGCGACCAGCACGCACAATTCAGCGCGCTGGAACGCCGCCATCACCGCATCTTTCTCAGGCCCTTTCATCCTGCCATGGACCAGTCCGATCCGATCCCCGAACCGCAGCTTCAGAGTCGCCGCACGCGCCTCCGCCGCGCCCCGGTCTGCAATCTCCGATTCCTCGACTAGCGGACACACCCAGAACGCCTGCCCGCCAGCCTCGATATGCCGCCCCAATGCTTCGACAACATCGTCTATACGTTCGCCCGCGATCACGCGCGTTTCCACCGGCGTCCGTCCCGGCGGCATCTCGTCGATCCGGCTGACGTCCATCTCGCCATAGTTGGTCAGCGTCAAAGTGCGCGGGATCGGCGTCGCGGTCATCACCAGCAGATGCGGCGGACGCTCGGCCTTTGCGGTCAGCAACATCCGCTGCGCGACCCCGAACCGATGCTGCTCGTCCACGACGGCCAGCCCGAGCCGCTTATAGGCAACAGCCTCCTGAAATATCGCGTGGGTGCCGATCAATATGTCGATCGACCCATCGGCTAACCCCATCAAGGTCGCCTCACGCACGCGGCCCTTGTCTCGGCCCGTCAGTATAGCGATCCGAACCGGCAACCCAGACATCATCGCCCGCAGATTGGCAAAATGCTGGCGCGCCAATATCTCGGTTGGTGCCAGCAAGGCGGCCTGTGCCCCGGCTTCGACTGCGATCAGCATCGCTTCCAGAGCAACCAGCGTCTTGCCCGACCCGACGTCGCCCTGAAGCAAGCGCACCATCGGCGTCGCCTGCGCCATGTCGCCCTCGATCTCGCCCATTACACGCCGCTGCGCCCCCGTCGGCGCATAAGGCAGCCGCAGCGCATCGCGGTGCCGCCCATCCCCGATCAACGGCGTTCCCCGCCGCTTCCGCGTCGAAGCCCGTACCAGCATCAACGCCAGCTGGTTGGCGAATACCTCGTCATAAGCAATCCGTTCCCGCGCCGCCGCATCCCCCGGCTCATGGTGCGCCGTCGCGATCCCTTCGCGCCATGTCGGCCAGCCTTTCGCGGCCAGCAATCCCGGCTCAATCCATTCCGGTAATTCGGGCGCACGCGAAATCGCCTGCTCGGCCAACTGCCCCAAGCGCCGCGCCGTCAGCCCCTCGGACAAAGGATACACAGCTTCCCTCAGGGCAATCGCATCGTCGGGTGCTAGAATCTGATCGGGGTGAACGATCTGCCGCTCCTGCCCGTAAAACTCCAGCTTCCCCGAAATCAGTTTGGCCTCGCCCAGCGGCAACAGCTTGCGCGCATAACCGGTATGCGCGCCGAAATAGGTCAGGCTCAGGTAATCGCCAGCGACATCGACCGCCTGAATTCGCAAAGGTCCGCGCGATCCGCTCTGTTTATATTCGACCGGCGTCACCACGATCACGATGTTCTCACCCGGCACCGCATCGTCCAGCCGATCGACCTTCGCCCGCGTCACCGTTCCGGTCGGCAGATGGAACAGAACATCGACAACCCGCTCCAGCCCCAGACGCGCCAAAGGCTTGGCCATCCCGGCACCAACGCCCTTCAGCGCCTCGACTTCGGCGAATAGCGGATTGAGGATTTCGGGTCGCATGGTTAGGGGGTGCCTACACATAGTCGGCTGGCAAATGAATGCCCGTCGGCCTTTTGCTATTGGAGTTCGTGATCTTGGACCGTGAAATCCGCCTCAAACGCCTGCGCTTCCGCAGCTGGCATCGCGGCACCAAAGAAGCAGACCTTATGGTCGGCGGGTTTTACGACCGGTTTTCAGCCGGATGGAATGACGAGGAAATCACGTGGTTCGAGGCGCTGATCGACGAGGAAGATGTCGAGATCATGGGTTGGGCGATCGGCACGATGCCGGTTCCGGAACGCGCGTCCGGGCCGATGATGGTGGCGATGCAGAAGCTGGATTATATCGCGGTGGAAAAGTGATCCTTAAAGCAGGGCGCGCCCTTCCCGCCCCCACTCCGCGTGTCTCGAGCGCCGTCGAGAGACGGGCCACACGCACAAACCTTACAGAACGTGTCTCGACTTCGCTCGACACAAGCGGAGTGATGACGGCCGCCGCTAACGGAACCACCGTAAATTGACCGAAATCTCCCGCATAACGACAGCCAAATCCCCGCTAACCCTGTCAGGAGCCCCAAACGGCTTCCTGCCATGGCTGCTGACCGACCTCGCCCGCGCCGCCCCCAAACGCGCGGTCTTCATCGCCGCTGACGAAGCCGAAATGCGCGGGATTGCCGACGCTGCTTTGTGGTTCGCGCCCGAAATCCAGGTCATCAACTATCCCGCATGGGACTGCCTGCCCTACGATCGCGCATCCCCATCGCTGCGCGTCACCGCCGAACGCCTCGCGGCCCTGTCCGCATTGCAAGCCAAGCCAACCGGCCCCCAACTCCTGCTGACAACGGTGAACGCCGCCACCCAGCGCACGCTCACCCCCTTCCGCCTAAGATCACTCGTCGCAACCCTCGCCCCCGGCGAACGCATCGACCGCGAATCGCTCGCCCAACTCCTGCAAGCCAACGGCTATATCCGCAGCGAAACCGTCGCCGACTCGGGCGACTTTGCGGTGCGTGGCTCGCTCGTCGACCTGTTCCCCAGCGGCATGGCCCACGCTCTCCGCCTCGACTTCTTCGGTGACGAGATCGAAAGCGTCCGCACCTTCGACCCAGCAGATCAGCGCACCATCGAACGCATCGGCGGCTTCACTTTGTTGCCCGCCTCCGAATCGCTGCTCGACGAAGACTCGATCAAACGCTTCCGCAGCCGCTACCGCGAAACCTTTGGCGCGACCGCAACCGGCGACCCCTTGTATCAGGCAATCAGCGACGGTCGCCGCCTCGCGGGCATGGATCACTGGTTCCCGCTGATCGAGGAAAAGCTCGGCACGCTGTTCGATCACCTTGCCCCTGACGACATCATCGTCCGCGACGCCGGCAGCGGTGGTGCCGCCGAAGCCCGTTTCGAAGCGATCACCGACTATCACGCCAACCGCGTCCGCGCCGCCTCGTCCGACCCTGGCAGCTATCGCCCGCTGAAACCCGAATCGCTTTACCTGACCTCCGCCGAATGGGCCGCCGCGCTGGAAAGCCGCCGCGTCCACCTTGCCACGCAATTCCGCGAGCCACCGTCGGCCACCGTCATCGACTTCGGCATTGAGGGCGCGCGCGATTTCGGCCCCGAACGCAGCCGCTCCGAAAACGTCTACGAAGCGCTGGCCGACTATAAAAAGGCCATCGGCAAGACCGGCCTCATCATCGCCAGCTATTCGGTCGGTTCGCGCGATCGACTTTCTGGCCTGCTCGCCGAACACGGGCTCGGCAATCAGGCACTCGCCGACTCGTGGCAAAACGCACAGGGCATCGCCGCGAAGGGTCAGGTCGCGCTCGCCGTCGTTCCCCTCGACCACGGTTTCGTCGCCCCCTCCGTCGCGGTTGTCACCGAACAGGATCTGCTCGGCGACCGCCTTGTCCGCCGCGCAAAACGCAAGAAAAGCACCGACGCCTTCCTGTCCGAACTCGCCGCCATGTCACCCGGCGACCTCATGGTCCACCGCGATCACGGCATCGGGCGTTACGAGGGGCTGACCTCGATCCCCGTTGGCAACAGCCCGCACGATTGCGTCGCTTTGACCTATGCGGGCGGCGACAAACTGTTCGTACCCGTCGAAAACATCGACGTCCTCTCGCGCTACGGCTCGGCCAGCGATATCGCCCAGCTCGACCGTTTAGGCGGCGAAGCATGGCAGCGCCGCAAGGCCACCATGAAAGAGCGCATCCGCGCAATCGCGGGCGACCTCATCCTCGTCGCCGCCGAACGCGCGCTGCGGAATGCCGACGTCATGGTTCCCGACGCCGCCTATAACGAATTCGTCGACCGCTTCCCCTATCAGGAAACCGAGGACCAGGACCGCGCCATCGCGGACGTCATCGAAGACCTTGGCGCGGGCAAGCCGATGGACCGCCTCGTCTGCGGCGATGTCGGTTTCGGCAAGACAGAAGTCGCGCTCCGTGCCGCCTTCATCGCCGCGATGAGCGGCCAGCAGGTCGCGCTCGTCTGCCCGACCACTCTCTTGGCCCGCCAGCACCACAAGACCTTCCTCGAACGCTTCCAGGGTTTCCCGCTGAAGGTCGGCCGCCTGTCGCGCCTCGTCCCCGGCGCCGAATCCGCCGCCACCAAGGCGGGGATGGAGGACGGCACCCTCGATATCGTCATCGGCACCCACGCTATCCTCGCCAAGAAC
>JAQGKX010000098.1 GCA_028289885.1 Sphingomonadales bacterium | reverse complement strand
AGATTCGTAGTCTGATGCTCTATCCAGCTGAGCTACGGGCGCACTGGGATGGTTCCTGTAGGCGGGGGTTTGCCGGGGCGCAACCCCGTTGCTCGATGAACTTGCCTTCTCTATGCCGCTGACATGACAAAACGCCTGTTCCCCGCCTTGATTTTCGTGCTTGCCGGATGTCTGGGCGGCTGTGGCGAACGCGTAAACGCGCCGTCGCTGATGCCCCGACCGATCGAGAAGCAGGCGAATACCACGCCGCCGGTGCCTGCTCCGGTCAACGCGGCTCCCATCGCCCCTGCCCTGCAGCGCCAGATCACCGAGTTGCTCGGCAAGGTGAGGGACGGCGACACCGCCTTCATCAAGGCGGATCAGGCCAGTGCCCGTTTGATCGCGGCGGGTCGCGGCGCGGCGGAGGGAAGCGAGGCGTGGGTCGTCGGCCAGCAGGCGCAATCGCAGCTGGAGGCCGCGCGGCAGGACAGTGCGGCGGCACTTGGGGAACTCGAAACGCTGTTGCTCGCGCAAACGCAGGCCGCTGCAAGCGATGCAACTGTAGGCGGGGTTGCCGAGCTGACCGAAGCGCAAGCCGAAGCCAGCGCCATCGTGGCTCGGCAGAGTGCGCGGTTGCAGGAACTGACCCGCTAGGAAGCTCCTCTCCGCAACGGGTCGGATTTAGAGTGTCGCCGCCTTGTGCCGTTCGGCCAGCAGCACATAGTGACCCGCCCCCAACCGATTTCGCGCGATCTCTTCCGCGCTCATGTCACGCAGTTTTTTGGCGGGGCGGCCCATCCACAATTCACCCGCGCCGATGGTCTTGCCCGGCGTCAGCATCGACCCCGCCGCCAGCATGCCGTCAGATTCGATGGTGCAGCCGTCCATGACGATACTGCCCAGCCCCACGAAAGCGCGGTCGTGCAGAATCGATCCGTGGAGCATCACCATATGCCCGATCAGCACGTCGTCGCCGATGATCGTCGGCAAGCCCGAACCGCCGTCCTTTGGCGAATCGACGTGGATGACCGATCCGTCCTGAATGTTCGACCGCGCGCCGATAACGATGTGGTTGATGTCGCCGCGCAGGACGCAGTTATACCAGATGCTCGACTGCGCACCGATGGTGACGTTGCCGATGACCTGACTGCCCGCCGCGACGAACGCGCTGTCGTCCACAATCGGGGTCGCGCCCTCATAAGCGATCAGGTTTCCGCGACCCTCAACCATTGAGCAACCCCGCCGCATGGGCCGCATGATAGGTTATAATTCCCGAGCATCCCGCGCGGCGGAACGCCAGCAGCGTTTCCAGCACCAATGCGTCGCGATCCCCCGCGCCTGCCGCTGCCGCCGCCTCGATCATCGCATATTCGCCCGACACCGCGTAGGCGAACACCGGGATTTCGAACCGCTCCTTCACGCGGCGAATGATGTCGAGGTACGGCAGGCCCGGCTTGACCATGACGCTGTCGGCACCCTCAGCGATGTCGAGTTCGACTTCGCGCATCGCTTCCTCCGCGTTGGCAGGGTCCATCTGGTAAGTCTTTTTATCGCCCTTCAGCAAGCCGGTCGAACCCACCGCATCGCGGAACGGACCGTAGAATGCAGACGCATATTTGGCGGCATAGGCCATGATCTGCACGTTGATATGCCCTGCCTCCTCCAGCGCGTCGCGGATCGCGCCGACGCGACCATCCATCATGTCCGACGGCGCGATGATGTCGGCACCTGCTTCGGCCTGGACCAATGCCTGTCCGACGAGCAATTCGGATGTCGTATCGTTGACGACATAGCCCCCTGCATCGACCAGCCCATCATGGCCATGCGCGGTATAGGGGTCGAGCGCGACGTCAGTCAGCACGCCGATATCGGGTACCGCATCCTTGATGGCGCGGATGGCGCGGCACATCAGATTGTCGGGGTTCAGCGCCTCTCGGCCGTCGTCGGTGCGCAGTTCGGGGAGCGTGTTAGGGAATAAAGCAACCACGCCGATGCCGAGCGCCTTCGCCTCACGCGCCCGTTGGACGATCAAATCCACCGACCAGCGCGACACGCCGGGGAGGCTGGTGATCGGCTCCTCGACTTGGACACCGCTCGTCACGAACAACGGCCAGATCAGATGCTGAGGCGCGAGATGGGTTTCGCTAACCAGCGCGCGACTCCATCCAGAGGACCGGGTGCGGCGAAGACGGAGTGCGGGGTACATCGACATGCCCGTGCCTTTACGGCGCTTAGCCCGGTGGCTGCAAGCGCCCCGCGGGTTCGGCGGTCGCGCTGGCAGCGTGTTCGGTTTCGACAGGTCCCGGAGGCGTAACAAGGTGCATCGTCCGCCACCCGCCCCACCGGTAATAGGCAATGGCCAGCATCATCGTGACCAGCGAACTGATTGGGAAACTCAGCCAGATCGCATCGGCACCCAGCATCGGGCGCAAGAACATCGCGACGCCGATTCGAAAGGGGATCACCGACGCCGCCAGAATGAACAGCGGCGGCCACACCGACCCGTTTGCGCGTACCGTGCCGAACAGCACGAAGGTCACGCCGAACAGGATGAAGCTCCAGGTCGCGATCAACTGGATATGGCGCGCGATCGGCATGGCGGGAGAGTTTTGTGCCAGGAACAGGCCGAGCGCCTGCCGATCGACAACCGCCAGAAGCGCAACAAGGCCGGTCGTCAGCATCAGGCTGAAAATCACGCCCCATCGCGTAATCAGCCCGACACGGTCCCATTTGTTGGCACCGATATTCTGCGCCGCCATCGCGCTGACCGCCGCACCGACCGCCATCGAAGGCATCTGGATGTACGTCCACAGCTGCTGGGTGACGCCGTAAGCCGCCGTCACGACGACGCCTTCGCGGTTGATCAGCCCAATCATGATCAGCGCCGCGCCCGACAGCAGGAACATCTGCATCGCCATCGGAAAGCCCTTCACCATCAGCACCCGCGCCAGCGCCATGTCGGGGATCAGATAGCGCAATTCTCTGCCACGCAGCCGGACCGACAGGTCGCGGACGTAGATATGGATCAGCAGGCCGAGCAGGCTGACATATCCGGCAAAGGCCGTCGCGGTGGCCGAACCAGCGATCCCCATGCGCGGGAACGGCCCCATCCCCAGCATCAGCACCGGGTTGAGCCCCGAATCGAGCATGACGCTGACCGCCATCCATTTCAGCGGGGTCATCGCGTCGCCCGTCCCGCGCAGCCCCATCATCAGCAGGATTGTCAGGAACGACGCGGGCATGGCGATGAAGATAACGCGAAGATAGGCAAGCGCGAGCGGTTCGGCCTCCCTCGGAGTGGCCAGCGCGTGGAGCAATTGCGGCGTGAAAGCATAGCCGGCAACTGCGATGACCACCGACAGGCCGAGGAACAGGCCGATCGCCGTCCCCATGATGCGCCGTACCGCATCCACATCACCCTTGCCGTAATTCTGGCCGACGAGGATTGTCGCCGCCATGCCGAACCCGAACAGCGCGGCGAACATCAGGAACATGACGAGGTTCGCGTTCGACGTCGCCGCCAGCGCGTTTTCGCCAAGGATTTTTCCAACCCAGATCGCGTTGACTGACCCGTTCAGCGACTGCAGGATATTCGACCCGAGCGTTGGGAGCGCGAACAACAGCAAGGTCTTCGCGATCGGGCCGATGGTGAGGTCGGGACTTGTGCGCTTTGCAGGAATTTTAGGGTCGGAGTCGGACATTGGCGCCTTAATGATTTCCGTTGGTGGTCATCCCAAACGCGCCAACGCCGCAGTCAGTCTTTCGGCCTCGGCAGATTTATCGGCAAAGTCTTCGCGCGCCTTGGCAACGGCCTCGGGCTTGGCACGCTCGACGAACGACGGGTTCTCGAGACGCTTGGCCAGCGCGTCGGCCTCCTTGGTCGCGGCATCGATACTCTTTGTCAGGCGTGCGCGTTCGGCGGGAAGATCCACGGCATTTTCCAGCGGGAAGATAAGCGTCGCCTCGCCGACGACGATCTGCGCCGAACCGCCGAGGTTCGCAGTCTGATCCGCCGGTGTCGGAGCCGATATTCTGGCCATCCGCCGCAGGATCGAGCCGTGATTGGCAAACCGGCTCGTCGTAACGTCAGAAGCATGGAGAATTAACGGCTCCAGCGCGATGCCCGGCGCGATATTGAGTTCCGCGCGCATCGAACGAACGCCGTTCACGACACCGATCACCCAATCGATCTCCGCCGCCACGCCCGCATCGTAAGCCACCCCCGGCTCAGGCCATTTCGCCTGCACCAGATCATAATCCCGCGCGCCCATCGCGTGCCATAGTTCCTCCGTGATGAAGGGCATGAACGGGTGCAGCATCACGAGGATCTGATCGAAGACCCAGCCTGCGACAGCCTTGGTCTCGTCGCCGATCTCGGTTTTGATAAGTTCCAGATACCAGTCGCAAAAACGGTCCCAGACAAAATGATAGACCGTCCCCGACGCCTCATCGAAGCGCAGGTCGGCCAGCGCCTTGTCGAGCTTGGCGACGGTTTCCACGACCTCGCCGATGATCCAGCGATTGACAGCCAGTTCCGCCGCCGGAGCCGCAACCGAGGTCGAGGCACCAATGCCGTTGACCTGACAGAAGCGCGCCGCGTTCCATAGCTTCGTCGCGAAATTGCGATAGCCCTCAAGCCGTTTCTCATCGAGCTTGATGTCGCGGCCCTGGCTTTCCATCGACGCCATGAAAAAGCGCAGCGCATCGGCACCGTATTTGTCGATCAGGCCCAGCGGATCGACGGTGTTGCCCTTCGACTTCGACATTTTCGACCCATCGGGCGCTCGGACGAGGCCGTGGAGATACAGCGTCTTCCACGGCACTTCCTTCATGAAGTGCAGCCCCTGCATCGCCATGCGGGCGTCCCAGAAGAACAGGATATCGAAGCCGGAAATCAGAACGTCGTTGGGGTAATGTTTGGCGAGCAGATTCTTGGAAGCCCCCCCCACTCCGCTTGTGTCGAGCGAAGTCGAGATACGGTCTGGGAGGTCTGCCCCGATGGCACGTCTCTCGACTTCGCTCGAGACAAAGGGGGGGGATTCCGGCCACCCAAGTGTCCCAAATGGCCACAGCGCCGACGAAAACCACGTATCCAGAACGTCGCTGTCCCGCGTCAGGGCAACGCCCTCCCCGGCCAGCGCCTGCGCGCCCGCCTCGTCCTCCGCGACGTAGAACTTGCCGTCGGCATCGAACCATGCCGGGATCTGATGCCCCCACCAGAGCTGCCGCGACACGCACCATGGCTGGATATTCTCCAACCACTGGAACCACGTTTTTTCCCAAGTCGCGGGCACGACCTTGATCGCGCCACTGCGCACGGCCTCAATCGCAGGCCCGGCCAAGGTCTTCGCATCGACATACCATTGATCGGTCAGCCACGGCTCGATCACCACGCCCGAACGGTCGCCATAGGGGGTCTGAATGACACGATCCTCGACCCGCTCGAACGCGCCTGCTTCTTCGAGCATAGCAACGACGCGACCGCGCGCTTCCTTGACCGACAGGCCGAGCAGCACGTCGGGGATCAGCCCATCCGATGTCTGGACGACATTGGCTTCGGCATCGAGCATGTTGAGCATCTGCCCGGCAGCTAACCCTGCCCGCTTGCCGACCTCGAAATCGTTGAAATCATGCCCCGGCGTGATCTTCACCGCGCCGGACCCAAGTTCGGGATCGGCATGTTCGTCGGCAATGATCGCTATCAACCGCCCGGTAATCGGCAGCTTGATCATCTTGCCGATCAGCGCGGTGTAACGCTCGTCGGTTGGGTTCACCGCAACCGCCATGTCGGCCAGCATCGTCTCCGGGCGCGTGGTCGCAACCGATATATGCCCGCTGCCATCGGCCAGCGGATAGCGCAAATGCCAGAACTTGCCCTGTATCTCGCGCGTCTCGACCTCAAGATCGCTGATCGCGGTTTTCAGGCCGGGGTCCCAGTTCACCAGACGTTTGTCGCGGTACAGCAGCCCCTCGTTATGCAGGTCCACGAACACCTTGATGACGGCCTTCGAAAAGCCCGCGTCCATCGTGAAGCGTTCGTTCTCCCAGTCGCAACTCGCGCCGATGCGGCGAAGCTGCTGCGTGATCTGGCCACCGCTTTCGGCTTTCCATTCCCAGACCTTCGCCACGAATTCCTCGCGCGTGAAGTCGGTGCGCTTTTGCTGGCTCAGCGCCATCTGCCGTTCGACGACCATCTGCGTGGCAATGCCCGCGTGATCAGTACCCGCGACCCACAGCGCGTCCTTGCCCTGCAACCGGGCATGGCGGACGAGGATATCCTGCAGCGTAATGTCGAGCGCGTGGCCGATATGCAAGTTGCCGGTGACATTCGGCGGCGGCATCACGATCGTGAACGGCTCGGCATCGGGACGCTCGGGCCGGAACGCGTTGGTCCCCTCCCAATGCGCATACCAGCGGGCTTCGATTTCAGCGGGGTCGAATGTCTTTGAAAGTTCGGTCATAGTCCGCCCGCGCTTAGCGCAGCCGGACCGATGCGCCTATCCCCGCGCCGTGATCCGCGAAATTTCCTGTGCGACGAGGCGCTCGACGACGTCGGGCAGCCGCTGATCGAGCCACTCCGCAAGCATCGGCTTCAGCATTTCGCGAACCAGCCCCTCAAGCGTGTCGCTACCTGCAACCGTCGGCTTCACGATGAGCGCCGACAATGTTGCGATCGAGGACCGGCTAGCCTCGAGTGCCGCCTGCGAAACGAGCGGCGGCTTTTCTTCGGCTTCCGATGCGGACGGGCGAGGTTCAGAGGCATGGGACATGGTTACGGGCTCGTCAGCAGGGGCGGTATCGGTCAGTTCGAGGACTCCGGAACCATCATCACGCGAACCATCATCACGCGAACCGTCGTTGGACGTCGCCGGGCCAGATGGCGGAGCCACCCGTTCAGCACCTGCCACCGACCGGCGACCACGCGGCACAGACAGCGCCGCATCGGTGTCTTCGGCGATAATGCGCTTTATCGATGACAGAATGTCTTCCATCGATGGCTCGTTACTCATGTCACCCACCGTTAGCGCCCCTTTGACCCGACCAACCATCGCATACCCACCAAAGCGGGGGCCCACCAAAGCTAAGGTTGTGTCGGTCCCATAACTGACGGAGTTTGCGCAGGCGTGTCAACCGTCCTCGTCGCGACGGGGGCCGGTTTCGGATCGTCGTGAAAATCCCAGATATCGTTACGAACGCGACGGTAATTCTGTGTGGGGTCGTAGAGCGCGCCCGCGTCCAGTCCCAGATCTCGCGCCTCGGCCTGTCCCATCGCAGCCAGCAGTGAGAACCCCGCAACATAGCTGTTCCGGCGCGCTGAGACGAGATTGACCTGCGAATTCAGCAGCTCCTGCTCGGCATTGAGGATGTCGAGGATAGTCCGGTTGCCGACGCTATTCTCGGCGCGAACACCCTCCAGCGACAGGGTATTGGCATCGACCGCAGCCTGCGACGAGACGATCAATTCGTTCGACGCCCGCCAGCTCGCATAAGAGGCACGGGTCTGTGCGACGATGTTGCGCTCGACCTCGATGGTCTGTTCGATGGACTGCGACTCGAGCGCCTGCGCCCGCCGGACCTGTGCTGTTGGGAGGCCGCCCTGAAACAACGGAATCGTCAACTGCACGCCGGCCTGCGCGGTCTTGCTGGTCTGTGTGATATCGAGGCCGGGAACGCCACTGCTCAGCGATCCCAGAAAATTCTGATAATTATATCCGGAGACCGCCGCAATCGTCGGCGCGCGCGCGGCCCGCGCCACACTGGTGTCGAATCGCGCGGCATCGCGGCGTCGCTGCGCCGCCAGAAGCGCGGGATTGTTGTCGAGCGCAACCGTGACCGCTGTATCAGGCGACTGCGGCAGGTTCGGCAACGGCGGCGGCGGTTCGAGCGCGACTGCGGGCTCGCCCACCAGCCGGACATAGGTTTCGCGGCTGTTGATCAGCGTGGCCTGCGCCGATTCGAGCTGACTGCGGGCCTCCGAAAGCCGCGCCTGCGACTGGGCGACGTCGGTACGCGTCAGGTCGCCGACCTGAAAACGATCGCGCGTCGCCTCCAGATTGACGTTCAGGACCTGCAAATTCTGCTGGTTCAGTGAAACGATCGCCTGGTCGCGAATGACGTCCATGTAAGCGGCGACCACATTGGCAAACAACGTTGCCTCGGTATCGCGGAGGTTCGCCTGCCCCGCGCTGACTCGCGCATCGGCGGCCTTGATGCCGTTGCGAACCGCGCCACCCGAATAGATGGGCACCGTCAAATTCACTGCCGCACCCGCCGAGCGGGCGGGCGAGGTGAAGTTCAACGCCGATCGCACGAAATCCTCGCTGTAGGAGGCGGTTGCGTTGGCGGATGGCAATCCCCGCGCACGGGCAATCGGCACGCCTTCATCCGTAGCGCGCTGCCCGGCGCGAGCGCCGGTCAATGTCGGGTTCGAACGATAGGCCTTGGCCAGCGCTTCACGCAGCGTATCGGCAGAGGCTGGCCCGGCAAGCAGGGCTGTTCCGAACAGGGCCGTTGCGAGCAAAAGCGCACGGGCGCGACGGTTGATCACTGGCGAAAACCCCCAAAGTCGAAATACGCGAAAGTTAAAATACAAATGCTCGTGGTCGGGCGAAACCGGGCAGTATGACCGCGTCGGCATCGGCAAATGCGCTAAGGGCAAACCCAGCGCCACCGCGCCGACCGACCGCGAGGCGGGTCACGCCATTTTCGATGATCGCCGTCGCCAGCCGTCCACCGGGGGCAAGCTGGTCTATCAAGGCCTGCGGAACTTCCTCGACAGCGCCATCGATGATGATGACATCGAAGGGACCACGATCTGGCGCGCCCGCTTCCAATGGCCCCACGACATCATCGGCAGTCGCAAGCGCCGGATCGCATTCGAGGCCGACGACCGATTTCGCCAGCAGGCGGGCAACGGCACAGGCATAGCCCGTTGCCGAACCGACGATCAGGACATGATCGCTGGACGAAATGCCCGCCTCGTTGATGAGCCGGGCAGTTGCCATCGGCGTGTTCAGCGCGCGGCCGTTCGCCAGCGGAATCGAGATATCGGTATAGGCGATGTCGCGGCGGTCGGCGGGGACAAAGTCTTCGCGGGGGACGCGCGCCATCGCATCGACGACACGCGGATCATCGACCGACGTCGTGCGCAGCTGGTTCGACACCATCGCACGGCGCGCGATCTCGAACTCTTGCGGAGTCCCGAAGCGATCTGCGGTCATTGGTACGTCCCTTCCTTACGCCTGAACCCGGTGATGCCACAGCTGTGTTGGTCATGCAATACAGTGCGTCGATTGCCTATATCGCGAACCGGCTCGCCCGCCAAGCTGCGTCATCGATTACCGGACGGGATTACGACCGCTGTTGACACTTGGGGCCGCGGCTTGCAGGGAGCGCCTCCGGTTGGCCCGATGGCGGAGTGGTGACGTAGAGGACTGCAAATCCTCGCACCCGGGTTCGATTCCCGGTCGGGCCTCCAACCGGCCCTAGGCGCGCCCCTGAACCGGCGCGCTGACGATGACCTGCAATCCGGGTTCGGTATTATTTTCCTCAATCACGCCACCCAGCGATGTAATCATCGCGTTCAGCATGCGCGTCCCGAATCCCTGCCGCGACGTGACCTTGCCCGGCCCCTTGTCCGAAACGACAAGCCTGAAGGTGTTGCGAACTTGCGCAAGCTGGATCGTGATCGGCCCCGCACCGCCCGAATAGGCATATTTGTTCGCGTTGATGACCAGTTCGGTCAGGATCAGGCCGATATTTACCGCACGATCGGTCGCTACCAGCACCGGAGCGAGGTCGAGCGTGATCAGGTCGGCCCACTCCTGCCCCATCGACCCCTTCATGTCGGTACATAGATCCTCAAGATAGCGCGCAAGATCGACGGTCTGCACCTGGTCGCCACTGTAAAGGCGGCGATGGACGAGCGACACCGCCGCCAGCCGCCGCTGCGCCTCGCTCAACTGCAGTTTCAGCATATCGTTGCCGCTTTCCCGCGACTGCATGCCGAGAAAAGCGGAGACGAGCTGCAGGCTGTTCTGGACGCGGTGATTGACCTCCTTGATCAGGAAATCCTTCTGGACAAGCAGGTTTTCCTTTTCGGCGATGGTCGCGATCAGTTCGAGATTGAGGGCACTCATCCTGTGTCTCTGCTGCACTTCGAACATACGCCGTTGCAGCCGATTGGCAGCCTCGACTTCGCCGAGCGACCATGCGACCGAACGCCCCTCGACGGTCTCGCTCCACGCCGCGAACGACGCGCGCGGGCTTAACTGGACCGTATTCCCTGCGACTGCCGGCTTGTGCGGATTGCCCGCCCAGTTGACCGTTTCCAGTTGCTCGGCACGGAACCACATCAGGATCGTCGGCTCCTCGGTCGACATGGTGACCGCAAGCAATCCACTCGCGCGCGCACTGAACGCCTTTGCCTCGGGAAACTCACTCGAAAGATTGTCGGTGAAAAACGGCTGGGTGTTCGCGCGCAGCCTGACCCATGCGGCCATCGCCATCATGTCCGAATCACCCGGACAAATGCCCGATGAGAAAAGTTCGGTTTTCTGGACCGCAGCAAACCCATCGGCACCGAGCATCCGGCACAATTCCTCGCCAGTGCTCGCAAGGAACGCCGTCAGCGAACCCAGCCCGCCAAGATGGCCGATGATCGCATCTTCCTGCGTGCGCAACCTGATGCGCTGGCGATACATTTCGGCGTCGTCTTTCGCCCGAACCTGTCGCGACAGATCGGCGGCGAGCGTCGTGCAAGCCAGCCGCGTTTCGTAACTGAGATGCTTCGGCACGCGATCGTGACAGGCGACCAGCCCCCACAGGCTGCCGTCCTTGATGATCGACACCGACGCCGACGCGCCCACATCCATATTCTTCAGATACTGGATGTGGATGGGCGAGACACTGCGCAGCGCGATGTCGCTCATGTCGAGCTGATCCCATCCCTCTGCCGCTTTCATCTCCGGACGAACGGGCGCTGGAACATAGGAGACGTCGGGAATGACGCGGACGAGGTTGCGAACGTATAGCGCGCGGGCCTGCACCGGAATGTCGGACGCCGGGAAGTGATGGTGCAGGAATGAACCGATATCGGGATCGCTGTCCTCGGCGACGACACATCCGACGTCGTCGTCCAGAAAGCGGTAGATCATGACCCGGTCGAAACCGGTCATCTTGCGGAAAGCACCCGCGGCGGCATCGCACAGCGAAGTCAGGTCGGCGGTGCGGTCGAAAGCCGCGCTGATTGCTGTCAGCGCGAGCAGGCGCTTGCCCGAGGGCGCATGCGGAGGCGCGGGTTCGAGTTCGACCAGGATGC
This sequence comes from Sphingomonadales bacterium, assembly GCA_028289885.1. Classification (GTDB taxonomy): domain Bacteria; phylum Pseudomonadota; class Alphaproteobacteria; order Sphingomonadales; family Sphingomonadaceae; genus Sphingomonas_O. The sequence goes on along the minus strand of JAQGKX010000098.1, from coordinate 10,980 downwards.
GATCACCCGAAACATGAGCGACCGCGTCGAACAGTTCGCTGACCCCCGCCACCTGATCTAGAACGGCGATGCTCGGCGATGTTCCGACCAATTCTGCCAAAGCCGTATCCATCGACTGCCCGAGGATGTCGTCGAGCGAGCGCCCGATCCAATCGCCGGACAGTCGTTTCTCGATGTCCCCCGCCCCGGCCACGATCTCCAGCGTGTCGAGGTCTGCGATCAGCAACAGTCCGTGCGGCTGGATCGCGCCGGGACGATGGATCGGTTCGCGGTCGCAGGACGTCGTGTCCATCGAAACAGGCTGTCTCGTCGTGTCGCTCATGCCAGTTGTCCGATATGATGCAGGATATCGCGCCCGCATCATTCATCGATGACGAACCAATCGACGATAAGAGCGCCAACCAAAGCGAATTGTCTGTTCGATAAGGAACTTAGCGCCATTTTGCGTTTGATCTTGATCAAACCGGACGGTCAGTTTGGTGCGGGTAAAAATGGCTATTGCACTGTTATCGGCGACGCGCGACTGCAGGCCATGATCGTTGACTATCGCCTGGAGAGAATACGAACGATCCTGCGGTGCGTTCTTGCGCTCGCATTTGCCATCGCAGGCTATGCCCACCTCCACTCGCCCGCCGGCTTTCTTGCGATCACGCCGGACTGGGTGCCTTATCCAAAGCAGGTGATCGCAGCTACCGGCGTGTGCGAGGTCGCCGGAGCCATCGCGCTGATGACGAAGCGGTTGCGCTATCTAGCCGGGGTCATGCTCGCGCTTTACGCCGTCTGTGTGTTTCCGGCGAACATCAAGCACGCCATCGACGGCGTCGTCATCGGTCACACAAAGCTCGGCTGGGCCTATCACGGACCGCGCCTGTTGTTTCAGCCGGTCATCATCTGGTGGGCGCTGTTCGCGGGTGGTATAACCGACTGGCCATTCCGGAAACGCGAGGTTTTGGACAAATGACTGAATCACTTGACGACAGCATCATCGAAACGCCCGAGGGGCCGATGACATGGGCCGCCTGGAAGAAAAAGAACCCGGTCCAGATCCCGTCGCGGCGGACGAAGGGCAAGGATTTGCCCAACAAGGTAAAGCGTTTCACCGAGAAATGACCGACACGTCTGTTCAGGTCGCGGCGCTGTACCGCTTTGCGCGCTTCGACGATTGCGCCGCCTTGCGCGCGCCACTCGAAGCCGTTTGCGCCGACATCCGGGGCACGATCCTGCTCGCGCCCGAGGGGATCAACGGCACCATCGCCGGGTCCGAAGCTGCGATAGCGCGGGTTATCGCGCATATACGCACCTTGCCCGGCTGTGCGGATCTCGAGGTCAAATATTCCACGGCGCCGAAAATGCCCTTCTACCGCACCAAGATCCGCCTGAAGCGCGAGATCGTGACGATGGGTCAGCCCGACATCGACCCGCTGACCGACACCGGTCACTATGTCGCGCCCGAGGACTGGAACGCACTGATCGCCGACCCCGATACGGTGGTGATCGACACCCGCAACGATTACGAAGTCGCGGTCGGCAGCTTTCCGGGTGCGATCGACCCGAAAACGCAGAGCTTCGGCGATTTCCCCGCGTGGTTCCGCGAGAACCGTGAGGCCGTGACGTCGGGCAAGACGAAGGTCGCGATGTTCTGCACCGGCGGTATCCGCTGCGAGAAATCGACCGCATTCCTGAAGTCGGAAGGGATCGACGAGGTTTACCACCTTCAGGGCGGCATATTGAAATACCTCGAGACCGTCCCCGCCGCCGAAAGCCTGTGGGAAGGCGAATGTTTCGTCTTCGACCAGCGCGTCGCGGTTGGTCAGGGGCTCGTCCCCGGCACCCACAGCATCTGCCACGCCTGCCGGATGCCGCTGAACGAAGCCGACCGCGCGTCGCCGTTTTATATACAGGGCGTCAGTTGCGAGGGCTGCCACAACGCCCGCAACGACAAGGAACGCGCGCGCTTTGCCGAACGGCAACGACAGGCCGAACTGTCGAAGGCACGCGGCGAGGAACATTTCGGAACGAGGACGGGCTAGCTTTTCTCCCTACCGTTTGCGGGAGGGGGGAAGAACGGTTGACGACCACACCACCCCTGTCGCAACGCAACCGGCATGACCACTCCCCCAATCCGCCTGTTCAACAGCCTGACCCGCGCGGTCGAGCCATTCACGCCCATCGAACCCGGCCACGCGCGCATCTATTCGTGCGGGCCGACGGTCTATCACTACGCCCATCTCGGCAATCTGCGCGCCTATGTGTTCACCGACACGCTGCGCCGCGCGCTCGAATATAAGGGGCTGCAGACCACCCATGTCATCAACATCACCGACGTCGGCCATCTGACCTCCGACGCCGATGTTGGCGACGACAAGATGGAAGCTGCCGCCGCCGCCGAACAAAAGACGATCTGGGACATCGCCGCCTATTACACCACCGCGTTCAAGGCCGACGTCGCCGCACTGAACATCCGCCAGCCCACCCGCTGGTCGGTCGCGACCGATCATATCGAGGACATGGTGAGTTTCGCCGAAAAGATTGCGCCCGACCATTGCTATGAACTCGACACCGGCCTCTATTTCGACAGCGCAACGGTGCCCGATTACGGCAGTCTCGCCCGCGCCGTGACCGAGGAAGGCGAAGGCCGCATCGCCCAGATCCACGGCAAGCGCCACGCCTCCGACTTCGCGATCTGGCGCAAGTCCCCGCCGGGCGAACAGCGCCAGATGGAATGGGATTCGCCGTGGGGCAAGGGCGCGCCCGGCTGGCATCTCGAATGTTCGGTGATGAGCATTAAATATCTGGGACCACAGTTCGACATCCACACCGGCGGCATCGACCATCGCGAAATCCACCACCCGAATGAGATCGCGCAGAACCAGGCGTTCACCGGCACATCGGCCACGGGCGCGAACTGGTGGATGCACAATAATTTTCTCGTCACGCGCACCGGTAACGATGCTGGTGATGGGGCGGAGAAGATGTCCAAGTCGAAGGGCGAAATCGCGACGCTACAGGCGTTGGTCGATCGCGGCGTCCACCCCCTCGCCTATCGCCTGATGTGCCTGTCCGCGCATTATCGCAGCGAGTTGGAGTTCTCCGGCGAAAACCTGATGGCCGCGCTCACCCGCCTGAAACGGCTCGTCATGGTCGTCCTGCCCCTGCGCGGGAACGAGGATGAGGTGGTGCTGCCGCCCGCCGCGCACGCTCTGCTCGAGAAATTCGACGAGGCGATCAGCGATGATCTCGCCCTCCCCCGCGCGCTCCCGCTGATCGAGGAAGCCGCGACCACCAAGGCGTTTCGGCCTGCGGTGCGGTTGTATCTGGTCGAGCGCATGGACGCGGTTTTGGGCCTCCGCCTCGACAATATAGAACGACTCGACCTGCGTCTGCGTCCGAGCGACGCCGCGCTCACCGATGACGAGGTCGAAGCCCTGCTCGCAGCCCGCAAGGAAGCCCGCGCCGCAAAGGATTTCGCCGAATCCGACCGCATCCGGGATCAGTTGGTCAACGCCGGGATTGAGGTCATGGACGGCGATGCACTCGGCTGGGACTGGAAGCTAAACCTGACATGACAAAAGCTTCTGATCTCTTCATCCAGTGCCTGGAAGCCGAAGGCGTTGAATATATCTTCGGCGTTCCGGGCGAGGAAAATCTCGACCTGCTCGATTCGCTTTCCCGCTCCACCAAGATCCGGCTGATCCTGACCCGCCACGAACAGGGTGCCGGGTTCATGGCCGCGACCTATGGACGGCTGACCGGCAAGACCGGCGTCTGCCTCGCCACGCTCGGGCCGGGCGCGACCAATTTCGTGACGGCGGGTGCCTATGCGCAGCTTGGCGGGATGCCGATGCTGATGATTACCGGCCAGAAACCGATCAAGAAGTCGAAGCAGGGACGCTTTCAGATCCTCGACGTCGTCGCGCTGATGGGGCCGATCACCAAATACACCCGCCAGCTTGCCAGCGCCGACAATATCCCGAGCCGCATCCGAGAGGCGTTTCGGCTGGCCGAGGAGGAGAAGCCCGGCGCGGTCCACCTCGAACTGCCCGAGGATATCGCCGACGAACAGACCGATTCGCAGCCGATCCCGCGCAGCATCGCGCGGCGGCCCTCTGCCGATGCGAAGGCAGTCGCGGCGGCGGTTCAGAAGATACAGGCGGCAAAGGCTCCGATCCTCGTCATTGGAGCGGGCGCAAACCGGACCATGACGTCGAAAATGCTGCTCGAACTCGTCGAGAAAACCGGCATCCCGTTCCTGACCACCCAACTCGGCAAGGGCGTAATCGACGAACGCCATCCGAAATTCGTCGGGTGCGCGGCGCTCAGCGCAGGCGATTTCGTCCATCGCGCGGTGGAAGCTTCGGATTGCATCGTCAACATCGGGCATGATGTGATCGAAAAGCCGCCCTTCTTCATGCACCCCGGCGGCCCCCACGTCATCCACATCTCGTCAAAATCGGCGGAGGTCGATCCGGTCTATTTCCCGCAGATCGAAGTCATCGGCGACATCGCCAATGCCATCTGGCAGATCAAGGAAGCCATCACCGTCAACCCGGCGTGGGATTCCGAACTGATGCTGAAATCGCGTGCGGCGGAGGTTGCCTACACCGCCACCATGGCCGTCGATCAACGCTTCCCGATCTACCCGCCGCACGTCGTCGATCAGGTCCGCAAGGCGATGCCCGAAGACGGTATCATCTGCCTCGACAACGGCGTCTATAAAATCTGGTTCGCGCGCGACTACACCGCGTACCGGCCCAACACCGTTCTGCTCGACAATGCGCTGGCGACAATGGGCGCAGGGCTCCCCAGCGCAATGATGGCGTCGATGGTCCATCCCGACCGCAAGGTGATGGCGATCTGCGGTGATGGCGGGTTCATGATGAATTCGCAGGAAATGGAAACCGCGGTTCGGCTGAAATTGAATTTTACCGTCCTTATTCTGAACGACAATGCGTATGGCATGATCCGGTGGAAACAGGCTCATATGGGCTTTGCGGATTGGGGGCTGACCTACGGCAATCCCGATTTCGTGAAATACGCCGACAGCTTCGGTGCATCGGGCTATCGCGTCGAAAGTGCGGCTCACCTCGATAAGCTCCTGCGGCACACGATGGCGACGCCCGGCGTGCATCTTATCGAATGCCCCGTCGATTATTCCGATAACGACCGCATCCTGAACCACGAAATCAGGGAACGGGCGAGCGCGGTTTAAGCGCTGCGAAACGGAGACTGAAATGCCAATCCTGAAAGACATTTACCCGCTCTACCTCGCCAATGAGGCGCAGCAGCCGAACACCGATCTGGAGGTGACTGACAAGTTCACCGGCAAAATTGCCTTCCGCGTCGCGCAGGCCGATGCCGCGACTATCGACGCCGGGATCGCCGCCGCGGTCGAGGCCACCGAACCGATGGCGCGACTGGCGTCCTACGAGCGGCAGGCTGTGCTGATGCACTGCGTCACGCGCTTCACCGAACGCTTCGACGAACTCGCCTATGCGCTCTGCGTCGAGGCAGGCAAGCCGATCAAGGACAGCGAAGGCGAAGTCAGCCGCCTGATCGACACCTTCCGCATCGCCGCCGAGGAATCGGTCCGCATCACCGGCGAAGTCCAGCCGCTCGACATCGCCGCGCGCGCAAAGGGCTATCAGGGTATCTGGAAACGCGTCCCCATCGGTCCTTGCAGCTTCATCTCGCCCTTCAACTTCCCGCTGAACCTCGCCGCGCACAAGATCGCGCCCGCCATCGCAATGGGCTGTCCATTCGTGATGAAACCCGCGAGCCGCACCCCGCTCGGCGCGATCATCATCGGTGAAATCCTCGCCGAAACCGATCTGCCGAAGGGCGCGTTTTCGATCCTGCCCGCGCACCGCGACGGGGCCGATCTGTTCACCACCGACGACCGGCTGAAACTGCTCAGCTTTACCGGATCGCCCGCCGTCGGCTGGGATCTGAAGGCAAAGGCGGGCAAGAAAAAGGTCGTGCTCGAACTCGGCGGCAATGCAGCGGTCATCGTCGATCATGACGCCGACCTCGACGACGCGCTCGAACGCATCGTGTTCGGCGCATTCTACCAGTCGGGCCAGTCGTGCATCGGCGTCCAGCGGATCATCATCCACGAAAGGGTGTACGACAAATTCCGCGACATGCTGGTGGCAAAGACGAAAACGCTCGTCTCCGGCGACCCGAAAGACCGCAACACCTTTATCGGCCCGATGATCGACGTGAAGGAAGCCTCGCGCCTCGACGGCTGGATACAGGAAGCGGTCGAAGCAGGCGCAACCCTGCTCTGCGGCGGCAAGCGCGAAGGCGCGATGCTGGAAGCGACCCTGCTCGAAAACACCCCCCGCGACACTGCCGCGTACCGCGAGGAAGCCTTTGGCCCGGTCGCGTTGCTGTCCAAATTCAGCAATTTCAACGACGCACTGGACGAGGTCAACGACAGCAAATTCGGCCTGCAGGCGGGCATTTTCACGCGCGACCTGTTCAAGACGCTCGACGCATGGGACCGTCTGGAAGTCGGCGGCGTCGTCATCAACGACGTGCCGAGCTACCGCGTCGACAACATGCCTTATGGCGGCGTGAAGGACTCAGGCCTCGGCCGCGAAGGCGTCAAGTTCGCGATTGAGGACATGAGCGAAATCCGCAATCTGGTCATCCGCCGGACGCCCAACATGTCGGAGCCGCGACCGGAATAGCCGCACCCGTTCACCCGATATCGATCAACCACTTGCTCATCGTCAGCCACCACGCGGGATGCTCCAGCCACAGATACATCGCCCAAACCTCGTTCAGCACGAGCAACGGCACGGCGATCCGGTAAACTTTGTGAACATGGCCAATCGTCATCCGGTCGTGGACCATGGCGGCGGCATAGAACATCAGGTTTCCGATGAAGAACCACGTCGCCATTCCGGGAATGGGGAGCCGCCCGAAGCCCGCCTCGGCAATCGAAGCGGTCGACAGGAACATCAGGCGACGGTGATATTCGGGCCGCTTGCGCATCGCGATCCCGATCCACGCGCAAACCGTGAACGCCCAGATTTCCGACAGCGGCGCCGCGAGGAACGCGAGATCGAGCGGATAATCGGTCGAGGGAAACACCGACAGGTTGAACCGCCGCATGACCAGCGACGTCGCGATACCGAGCGGCGGCATGATGATTGCCAGCGCCAACCCGAACCACCCCAGCGAGCGATGCCAGCGAACGTTGCGCGTATAGATCAGCACGCTCTGGAGGACGTATAGCACCATCCACGCCACAAAGACCGCCGAATGAATCCCCAGAAGAAACGGGCGATGGACGGTCGGATGCAGGACGTATTTCGGGATGTCATAGGACAGGCCAGCGACCATCAGGGCCGCGATGGTCAGCGCCATCGTCAGGTAGAAGACCGACTGCCGACGCGCTTTCGGCGGCCCGGGGTTCGCTGCCACGCGCGTCTCGATCGCAATCTCAATCATTACAGGTGCTTAGGACCATTGCAGCTAATTTGCCGTTAATCGCATTCGGACCCGCTGCAGACCAAACCTTGCCATTTCTCCCCCATTCGCGCAAAGCGCCAGCCATCATGGCTACAAACTGGACTCCCACAAGCTGGCAGGCGCACGAAGCCCGCCAGATGCCCATCTATCCCGATCCGGACGCCTATACGCGCGCCACGGACACGCTGGCGAACTTTCCGCCGCTGGTTTTTGCAGGCGAAGCGCGCGACCTGACGGCGGACCTCGCTCGCGTCGCAGAGGGCAAGGCATTCCTGTTGCAGGGCGGCGACTGCGCCGAATCCTTTGCGGAGTTCCACCCGAACAACATCCGCGACACATTCCGCGTCATCCTCCAGATGGCGGTCGTCATGACGTTCGCATCGAAGCTGCCGACGGTGAAGCTCGGGCGCATGGCGGGGCAGTTCGCCAAGCCGCGCTCAGGCGATTTCGAGGAAATCGGCGGCGTGTCGCTGCCGAGCTATCGCGGTGATATAGTCAACGATATCGCCTTCGAAGCCGCTGGTCGTGCACCCGATCCTCAGCGCATGATACAGGCGTACAACCAGTCCGCCGCGACGCTGAACCTGCTCCGCGCGTTCAGCAATGGCGGCTATGCGAACCTGCATCAGGTCCATGCCTGGACGCACGACTTCATGGGCCGCAGCCCGTGGACCAAGCAATATCGCGACATCGCCGACCGCATCGGCGAGGCGCTCGACTTCATGGCGGCCTGCGGGATCAACCCCGACACCGTGCCCCAGTTGAAGACGACGCAATTCTACACCAGCCACGAGGCACTGCTGCTCGGCTATGAAACCGCGCTTACCCGTCAGGATAGTTTGACCGGCGACTGGTTCGACGTCTCTGCGCACATGCTGTGGATCGGCGACCGCACCCGGTTCGAGGGTAGCGCGCACGTCGAGTTCCTGCGCGGTATCGGCAATCCTATCGGCATGAAGTGCGGCCCCAGCCTCCAGCCCGACGAACTGCTGCGTCTGCTCGACACGCTCAATCCGGGGCGCATCCCCGGTCGCATGACGCTCATCACCCGCTATGGCCATGACAAGATCGAGGCCGGCCTCCCTGCCCTCATCCGCGCCGTCCAGCGCGAGGGGCATCCTGTGGTGTGGAGTTGCGACCCGATGCACGGCAACGTCATCAAGGCATCGAACGGCTATAAGACACGCCCGTTCGAACGCATCCTCGCCGAAGTGCGTGGTTTCTTTGCCGTCCACCGGGCCGAGGGCAGCTTCGGCGGCGGCATCCATATCGAAATGACCGGCCAGAACGTCACCGAATGTACCGGCGGCGCAGTGGATGTCACCGAACTGAGCCTCAGCGACCGCTATCACACGCATTGCGACCCGCGCCTCAACGCCGGGCAAAGTCTGGAACTCGCCTTCCTGCTTGCCGAAATGCTCAATCAGGAACTGGCCGAACGGCGGCGTGTCGCGGCCTGAAGCCTTGCTCCGCCGCCGTCGCGAAGGCTAGGCGCGCGGCATCACGATGAAGGCTGCACCGGTTATCGCCCCGCCGTCGCGCTCCGCACCCGCGCCAACCGTGACCCGCGTCGGACCTGCGACCCCATTCAGCATCTCGGCTTCGATCGAGAACGCGTTTCCGTGTCCCAGCAGGTCATCTATCGCATCGCGAACGAGGTCGCGCGATCTCTGGTTGAACAAAGCCGCAAGTTTCAGGCCTGTGATCTTTTCGCCTGTGCTTTGCGCAAGCGATATAAGGTTTGCGTTCACCCCGATGATGGTGCCCCGGATATCCACCCGCCCGCGCCCCAGATTTGGCGTCGCATCGATTGCCGCATCAGACGCAGCGGCGGCGGACAACACCAGTCGGCTTTGCGTCGCCTGCGTCACCACGTCGGCGGTCATCGCCAGCCCCCCGGGGAACGGCGTGAGCCTGAAATGTAGCATCCGCCCCGGATAGCGCGCGGACTCGAGATCGAACGTTTCGACATCGCCGGAATTCAGGACACGAGAGCAGGCTTCTGCAATGAACGTCCGTTTATACTCATGGAGCAGAGCGGTCAGGCTCATCGGATTTGCGCCGACTTCGGGTAGCTGAAAATGGCGGCGCGCGGCGGCATTCATCCTGGTGATGCCGAGGTCGGTGTCGACCAGCAGCACGATCGTCGAGATGCTGTCGAGTAACATATCGAACCGCGCATCCTGTGACGTCGGAGCAACGTCCGCCCCCGAAAGCCGGGTCATCTCCGCCGCGCTCAGCAATGCCCAGCCGACACGACCGTGTTGCGCAATGTAAACGGGCTTGCTGAGGGAACTCGCCGCATAATGTCCGAAATGCCGGACGAAATTCGTTGCGGTGGCTAATTCACCTTCTGGCCAGATACCAGTCGGGTCCGTCTTGATGGGGGCGATCATTTTTGCTCTCTCTGCCCGGTGGCCATCACGACACGCAAATTGCGCAGGAAAAGATGATGCCCGGTGCAAACAAGACACTGTAATATGTCTGATTACGTACGATGTACAGTCACTTAAACGAATTAAGACACGTGTCCAATCTGTGCGTCGCCACGTTCCGGCGGATTCACAACTCTCGACAGACCTGCATTTAGATCGCGAGCTTTACGTTTTTACAGCCGTCGTTCGCCCGCTCCGCTCCAGCTTGCCCCAGCCCACCCACGGACCGCTCAGGGCCGCGCCGACCGCCCGGATGACGACCGAATACATGACCTGCCGATAAACGAACCTCTGGGCGATCAGCAGGTGCGCCGGGTACCGGGTTTCGCGCTTTTCCAGCCAGTAAGCCACGCCACCGCAGGCCACGTCGATTGCCGTGAACAACAGCCAGTAAATCGCCATGCGCAGGATATCGGATTGCGTCTGCGCCCAGCCATGCTGCTGCACTTTCACGGTAGTGTTGATCGCGCTCAGCACCAGAGCAAGGTCGATGATCGGGCTGATCATCGCAAAGCCGATCTGGAAAATCCACGCTTGCGGGATGCCGACCAGCGCGAGGCCCGCCGGCTTGCGATCCTTCATGATGGCGCGATGTTTCCACAGGCATTGCAGCGTCCCGAACGCCCAGCGGAACCGCTGCTTGGCCAGAGCGCGCAACGTCTCGGGCGCCTCGGTCCACGCCACCGCCTCGATATCGTAACCGACCCGCCAGCCTGCCCGCTGGATCGCGATCGTCAAATCCTGATCCTCGGCCAGCGTATCGACGGGATAGCCGCCCACGGCATCAAGAGCCTGACGCCGCCATGCTCCGACCGCACCCGGAACGACAGTGATCGCATCGAACTGGGTCAGCGCACGGCGCTCCAGATTCTGTGCGGTGACATATTCCACTGCCTGCCAGCGCGTGACTAGATTAACCTTGTTCCCGACCTTTGCATTTCCTGCGACAGCCCCGATTTCGGGATCGGCAAACCAGCGGGCCAATCGAGCCACCGTTTCCGGTTCGAACTGCGTATCGGCGTCCAGCGCGATTATGAAATCGCTATTCACCAGCTTCATACCCTGG
>JAQGKX010000063.1 GCA_028289885.1 Sphingomonadales bacterium | reverse complement strand
AGGCTCGCTTCGCCTCCAAGCGTTGGAACGGTGGAGGGCAGATTGCTCTTACCAGCCATAATAGTCTCAAACTCCCTGCAACGGTGCTGATGCACCATTTCTGTACCAATCGTTATACAGCAAGTTGGGTGAACAACACCTGCATATCTTCCGGCATTTCGCTTTCAAACGACATAGTTTCACTTGTCACGGGGTGAATGAACCCCAACCTTGCCGCATGTAACGCCTGACGTGTGAAATCGAGCCGTTTTAAAAGCGCGCGATGGGCGGGTTTCATGCGCCCATAGACCGGATCGCCGAGTAACTGGTGGCCGATCGAAGCCATGTGAACCCGCACCTGATGCGTTCGCCCGGTTTCAAGTCGGCATTCTATAAGCGAAGCCTCGCGCAGCGGCGTGATCAAGCTGTAATGCGTGACCGCGCGCTTGCCACTTTCGACGATGGCCACTTTCTTGCGGTCGTGCGGGTTGCGCGCGAGGGGCGCATCGACGCTGCCGCTCGTGGCGATGCCCGTGACGATTGCCTTGTAGCGTCGGTCGATGCTGTGCTTTGCGAACTGTGCCGACAGTCCTTCGTGGGCGCGGTCGGTCTTTGCGACCACGAGCAACCCCGACGTGTCCTTGTCGATGCGGTGGACGATGCCCGGACGCGCGACGCCGCCGATTCCCGACAACCGGCCCGCACAATGATGCAGCAGCGCATTGACCAGCGTCCCGTCGAAATTGCCCGCAGCGGGATGGACAACAAGACCAGCGGGTTTGTCGACGATCAGCAGATGCTCGTCCTCGAACACGATCTCCAGCGCAATGTCCTGTGGCTGGTTGTGCGCGACGGTAGGGTCGGGGATATTGATTTGATAGGGCGTCCCGGCGATCGCCTTTGAAGACGGGTCGCGCGCCAGGCCGTTAGGGCCAGTCACCTGACCCGACGACAGCAGCGCCTTGATTCGTTCACGCGAAAGGGTCGGGATCGCCACCGCCAGCGCCCGATCGAGGCGCCAGCCCGTCGCGTCATCGCCGAGCTGCACCGAAAGTGTGGAGAACCCCCCGTTCATTGGCTAAGCAATGTGGTGATGACGGTGAAAATATCAAGCACGGCGCGCGAAACGATGCTGGCGTTGGCGGCGGCGGACCCAGGGCACGAGGTGTGCGGACTGCTGTTTGGTAAAGCCGACCGGATCGACGTAGCGTCGCCGACGCGTAATGTGGCCGCTGACACAAGGACGAGTTTCGAAATCGATCCCGCCGTTCTCATCGCTGCATTGCGCGCCGAACGTGATGAGGGGGCAACGGTATCCGGTTATTTTCATAGTCATCCCAATGGGTTGGGGTCGCCTTCTGCCACTGATGCGATGATGGCGGTGCACGACGATCGGATCTGGCTGATCATTGCCGACCACCATATCACCGGCTGGCGGGACAGTCCCTCAGGATTCGTGCGGCTAACCGTGATTTAGAAGGACAACTTGCCCTTCGGCACACGCTTTGCCAAAGGTGCTTAGCCACCCGGGATACCCATATATGACCGTCAATGCCGTTGATTTCGCCAGCCTTCTCTGTTCGCGTCTGTGTCATGATCTGCTCAGCCCCGTTGGGGCGCTGAACAACGGTATCGAACTTCTCGCCGAAGAGAATGACCCCGAGATGCGCGAGCGGTGCCTCGAACTATTGGCCGAGAGCGCCCGCGTTTCGGCGAGCAAGCTGAAGTTCTTTCGACTTGCGTTCGGTGCCGCCGGAGGATTTGGCGATGTTGTGGACACGCGCGAGGCGAAGGCGGCGATTGACGGATTGCTCGGCAGCGATGGGCGTATCGAGATTGGCTGGCTCGTCGGCGAAGCAACGCTTTCCAAGACAGCCATCAAGGTTTTGTTGAACCTGACCCTCATCGCCGGGGATTCGCTTGTTCGCGGTGGCCGCCTCGACATCGGCGGCGAAGTCGTCGGTGGTCGGACCGAGATCGTCGTTCGCGCCGAGGGGCCGCGTCTGGTGCTCGATAACGAATTGCGCACCGCGCTCAGCGGAGAGGCGGATGAGAATGCCCTGACCCCGCGCGCCGCCGCAGCATGGCTGGTGCATACGCTGGCGACCGAAAGCGGGGGCCATGCACAGGTGGCGTCAACCGATCCGACATTCTTTCTTTTCGGTGCGACACTCGGGCGGGCCTAACGCGTCCTTAACCATCGACCGGCAATAAGGCGATGTGGACGAACTGACCCTCGATTTTGTTGCGGAAACGCGTGAGATGCTCGAACATGTCGGCAATGCTTTGCTGGACTGGGAGAGTAATCCGACGTCGGTCCGCGATTTCGATGACATTTTCAGGTTCGTCCACACGGTCAAGGGCAGCTGTGGTTTCCTCGATTTGCCACGTATCGGAAAGCTTGCCCATGCCGCGGAGGAGGTGCTTGGCGAGTTGCGCGACGATAAACGCAGCGCCGATGCCGGCCTCGTTGGCGGTTTGCTCAGGATCATCGACCGCATCGTAATACTCACCGAAGCGCTGGAAAGCGGGGCGGTCGTTCCCGATGAGGCGAGTGACGCGAATCTTCTGATTGCGCTGGAGAAGGGGGTGCCGGCGCCCGCTTCAACCCTGCCAGCGCCAACATCGCGCCGCAATGTCCGTATCGATATCGATCTGCTCGATGCCATGATGACCCAGGTTTCCGATCTCGTCCTTGTGCGCAACGAACTCACGCGGACGCTGCGCGCGACGCTCGGGGTGGATGCAACGGCCTCGGCACTCGATGCGCTGTCGGCACGAATCAGCGAGTTGCAGGGCAGCGTTGCGCGCGCGCGTATGCAGCCGGTTGACCGGCTGTTCGCTGCCTTGCCCCGTCTCGTCCGCGATACTGCCGCAGAACTCGGCAAATCGGTTCGCCTGACCGTGGAAGGATCGGACGTCGAACTCGACCGCGAGATGGTCGAACAATTGCGCGATCCCCTGATCCACATCGTCCGCAATGCCATCGATCACGGCATTGAATCGGTCGGGGGCAGGGCCGCTGCCGGAAAACCGATCGAGGCAGAACTTCGCGTGACGGCATTCCAGACGGGAAACCAGGTCGTCATCACGATTTCGGACGATGGCCGGGGCGTTGATATCGACAAGCTGCGTTTGCGCGCCGTTGCTGCCGGTGTTGAAAATGCGGCGGAGTTTTCCGGTGACGCGGTTGCCGAGCTGATCTTTCGACCGGGTATGTCGACGGCGGAAACTGTCACGGCGATCTCTGGACGCGGGGTCGGCATGGATGTCGTGCGGTCCAACATCGAAAAGCTCGGGGGTGCCGTATCGCTGGTGAATTGTCCGGGTGTCGGACTGACCATCGACATTCGTGTGCCGCTGACGCTCAGCATCGTCACTGTCCTGACCGTCGCGGCGGGAGAGATGATCCTGGCCGTGCCACGTTCCGTGGTTCAGGAAGTGCTTTCGATCAATGCCGACGCGGTAAGCATCGAGCGGCTTGGCTCGGGCCGGATCGCGACGGTGCGTGGTGAGAAACTGGGAACGGTGTCACTTGCGGCGGCACTTGGCATCGACGAAACGCGGCAGACGCATCTGCTGATCGTGCAGCCCAGCGGCGGGCGTCGCTACGCGCTGATCGTCGATGCGGTGCATGATCAGGAAGAAGTCGTCGTCCGGCAGGTCGCGCCGCAACTTGCCGCCGCCGGTGCGTTTTCGGGGCAGGCGCTGCCTCATTCGGGGATGCCGTTGCTGATCATCGACGTGCTGGGTATTGCGCGTCTTGCCGGACTGAATACCGAAAGGGAGGAGGATCGGCTTGTTGCCGTGCCGATTGTGCCGATACCAACCATGTCAGTGCTTTCGTTTATCGGCCTCGACGGTCAGCTTTGGGGTGTCCCGACTGCGCTGGTCGAACGCATTGAGGATGTTCCCAAGCGCGCCTTCACGGTGCGCGCCGACGATGCCTTTGTGATGCTGGACGAAAGCCTCTGCCGCGCGGTCCTTCATGGCCCATTGCCGACGACCGAGGAAATCACGGTCGTGCGACTGAACGACGGAAATTCGCGTGTTGGCTTTCCGGTGCAGCAGGTGGCCGACCTCGTTCGGATCGAGGAGCGATCGGTGCTGAGCCGGGCGCAGAACCCGATCGCGATGGTCGGGAGCGAAATCATCCAGTTGCTCGATCGGGACATGATCTTCGGTGCTTCGAAGCGAAGGGTGAACCATGCCGCTTGATGCCGCCGCAAGCCTTTACGTCATTGCGACGATTGCAGGCCAGCGTATCGCAGTCGATGCTGCCGATATCGCTGCGGTCGTGGATCTGGCGCAGATTGTTCCCGTACCGCTGGCCCCGTCCCATGTTCGCGGAATATGCGCGCTTCGCAGCCATATAGTTACGGTCATCGATCTGGCGGAGGCGCTGGGCCAGCCGTGCGAGGAAATCTCGCGGCGCGCCATCAGGATGGAGATCGACGGGCATCACTACGCTTTCGTCGTAGAAAATGTAGAACAAGTAGAACCAAACCTCGAAAAAGTTCACGTAATTGACTCCAGCATCGGTCGGAACTGGGCCAAAGCAGTGACCGGGAGGGTCCAGACCGAAAGCGGCACTTCATTGTTGGTCGAACCTCGTCGCCTGATCTCCGCATCCGCCGAAATAACGTGAAAATCGGCCAGGATTAACGGGACGCTCACTTGTGGTCGTTAAGGGTGAGGCCAGCCGTATCCGACCCGAAAGTTATCCATGCTCAAATCTTGTCTGATCGTCGATGATTCCAAGGTCATTCGCAAAGTCGCTCGACATATTCTGGAGGCGCTCGACTATACGGTCGACGAAGCCGCGGACGGGCGTGAAGCGCTGAGTGCCTGTCGTGCCAATCTTCCCGACGTCATCCTGCTCGACTGGAACATGCCGGTCATGAGTGGGATCGAGTTTCTCCGCGCGATCGATGACGATCCCTTTCCAAGTCGCCAGAAGATTGTTTTTTGCACGACGGAAAACGGGGCTGCGCATATCAAGGCCGCAATTGACGCGGGTGCCGACGAATATGTCATGAAGCCATTCGACCGTGAGACACTGCAAACCAAACTCGCGCTTGTCGGCCTTGGCTAAATCTCCTCAGCTTCGAAACGCTGCCGACGCCAATCTGTCTCGCGCAGAAAAGATCGCCATATTAATCGTTGACGATTCGGTCGTTGTCAGGACGATGCTGGCCCGGATGCTGGAAGAACATCCCGCATTCGCGGTCGTCGGACGGGTCGATCGTGCCGAGCGGGCCATAGCCTGGCTGTCGCAAAACCGTGCCGACATCGTCCTGCTCGATATCGAGATGCCCGATCGAGACGGGCTGGCGGCGCTGCCGGACATGATTGTCGCAGGGCAGGGTGCCCGAATCGTCATGGTGTCATCCTCGACGGCTCAGGGCGCGTCGGTCACGTTGCGCGCCTTGGCAGAGGGTGCCGCAGACGCGGTCGCCAAGCCAAACGTGGGCGCACTCGGACGCCATTTTGCCACCGACCTCATCGAGCGACTGTTGCGTATCGGTCCCGCCGATCATGCCGATCCCGGCCTCGGCATCGAGGACTTCCCGCTCCGCGATGCCGCGACGGGTCCGATCTCCTGTGTAGCCATCGGCGCATCGACCGGCGGCCTGCATGCGCTGGGAGCATTTTTCGCCGCATTGCCTGCGCGGTTCGACGCGCCGATTTTTGTTACGCAGCATCTTCCCGCCGCCTTCATGCCGTTCTTTGCCGGGCAACTGGCCACGATGTCGGGACGTTCGTGCGTCGTGGCGAGGGACGGCGCGGCGGCACTGCCGGGATCGATCTGCGTCGCTCCCGGTGACGCGCACCTGATCTGCGAACGGCACGGGTCGCATATCGTTACCCGCCTCGATTTCGGCGAAGTAGCCAACCATAGCCTGCCTTCGGTCGATCCCATGTTCGCGAGCGTTGCGACTGCGTTCGGGGCCACCGGCGTTGGCGTCGTCCTGAGCGGCATGGGACGCGACGGCGCGGAAGGGGCTGTCCGCCTTGCCGACGTAGGTGCCGACGTCATCGTACAGGACGCTGCGTCGTCGGTTATCTGGGGGATGCCCGGCGCAGTGGCCAAGGCGGGCCTTGCCAGCCTGTGCGGACCGGCGGACCTGCTGGCGAGGCATATCGCCCGTCGAGGATCGCACCGTTGACCATGATTGCGGCGCGTTCGACTCCCTTGGCCATCTTTGCCGACCTTCTGGAAAGGCGAACGGGGCAGCGTATTTCGGCGGGCCGGTCATGGCGTATCGAGGCGGCGCTGCGCCCCTTCCTGCGTGAACTCGGCATGGCCGATCTGGGGGTTCTCGCCGATCGGATCACTGCCCGGGATGAGGCATTGAGCACGCGGGTCACCGAGGCTCTGCTAAATAACGAAACCTCGTTCTTTCGCGACATGACCATGTTCGACACGTTCGGCCGTCAGGTTCTTCCGGCGCTGGCCGAGGCGAACCGGGCCACACGGAAATTGCGTTTCTGGTCTGCGGGCTGTTCGACAGGGCAGGAGGCCTATTCGCTCGCCATGATGGTCCGTGATCAGGGCGCTCTATGGGACGGGTGGACGATCGACATATTGGCGACGGACGTTTCGACCTCGGTCGTCGATCGGGCGCGGGCGGGGCGTTATACGCAGTTCGAGATACAGCGCGGGCTGCCGGTCCGGACGATGTTGCGCTGGTTCGAACAACAGGATGAGGATTGGGTGATCGACCCGCGGCTGCGTCGCGATGTGCGGTTTGCCACGCATAGCCTGTTGCAGCCCGCGCCGGGGCGGTTCGACGTCATCTTCTGCCGTAACGTGCTGATGTATTTTCAGGTCGAGGCACGGACGCGGCTGTTCAGTCATCTCGCCGACGCGCTCGATCCGGGCGGTGTGCTGATAATGGGCGCGGGGGAAACCGTAACCGGCCAGACCGTGCGGTTCACCCCACACCCGGAATGGCGCGGCTTCCATGCCGCGACGGCGGCGATCCGGCCCTAGCGACGGGGAGTTGTTGACGTGTCCGACCGGCCTCGCGCATGAAGGTCGGGCATGACATCCATGATCGAAACTCCTTCGCCGAACTTCGACGAACGCACCTCGCCGGTTTCGATGCTGGTCCTTCATTACACCGGCATGGCCGATGCGGCGTCCGCCATTGCACGGCTGACGGACCCGGAGGCAAAGGTCTCCGCCCACTATCTGGTGGCGGAGGACGGCCAGATCGTCCGTATGGTCGATGAGGGCAAACGCGCATGGCATGCCGGGCGCTCACATTGGCGCGGGATCGACGACATCAATTCGGCGAGCATCGGCATCGAGCTTGTCAATCCGGGCCATGAGTTCGGCTATCGGCCATTTCCCGAATCGCAGATCGACGCACTTATCCCCCTCGTCGCGGGCATCGTCGAGCGTCACGGCATCACGCGCGGCAACATCGTCGGCCATTCCGACATTGCCCCGACCCGTAAGCAGGACCCCGGCGAGCTATTCCCGTGGAATCGGCTGGCAAGGCTGCGACTGGCCCTCCCGCGACCCACCAGGAATTTGATGGACCCGCACTGGAGCGACGCCGGCTTCCTGCTCGCGCTGCAACGCTTTGGCTATGAGATTGCCGACCCGCTTGCCGCCACCGTCGCTTTCCAGCGCCGCTTTCGTCCCGAACTGCTGGACGGCACCATCGATGGCGAGTGCCGCTGTATCCTGCTGGCACTTTTGCTTCCCAAACCGCAAGGCGACGACTAGGCGGAACCG
The DNA here is from genome assembly GCA_028289885.1 of Sphingomonadales bacterium. Classification (GTDB taxonomy): domain Bacteria; phylum Pseudomonadota; class Alphaproteobacteria; order Sphingomonadales; family Sphingomonadaceae; genus Sphingomonas_O. Next base: position 236 of record JAQGKX010000063.1, on the reverse strand, counting down.
GTCAGAGGGTTGGGCGACCGCCGCGCGAGCAATCGCGGGGAGGAAAGTCCGGGCTCCATAGAGTGAAGGTGCCGGATAATTCCCGGCTGGTCGGGGAGCAGTTTCCGGTCAAGGGACAGTGCCACAGAAAACAAACCGCCACAGGTTTTCGGACCTTAATGTTTCGGCATGGCAAGGGCGAAACGGTGCGGTAAAAGCGCACCGCGCGACGGGCAACCGCCGCGGCACGGCAAACC
>JAQGKX010000054.1 GCA_028289885.1 Sphingomonadales bacterium | reverse complement strand
TCGAACTGCCGCCGTAGGAAATCAGCGGCAGCGTCATCCCCTTTGAGGGAAACAGCTGGAGATTGACCGCGATGTTGATGAACGCCTGGCCTACCAACTGCGCGGTCAGTCCGGCGGCGGCGAGGATCGTGAACAGGTCGTCCTCCTCCGACAAACGCAGCAGCACCCGCACCGCGATGGCAGCATAGAGCAGAACGACGATAGCGCAGGCGATCAGCCCGAATTCCTCGCCGATGACCGAGAAGATATAGTCGGTATGCGCCTCGGGCAGGTGGAACTTCATCTCGCCACCACCGGGTCCTGTCCCGAAAAAACCCCCTGCAGTCAGCGTCGCGCGGGCGCTGTCCGTCTGGTAGGTGTCACCCTCGCTGAACAAGAAATTGTCGATGCGCAGTTTGGCAACCGGATAGAACAGATACGCCATCACGATGCCGAATATGCCCGCAACACCGAGACCACCCATGACTTTGGTCGACACGCCCGACAGCATCAGTAGCGCCAGCCACATCGTCGCGAACACAATCGTCTGGCCGAAGTCGGGCTGCTTCATCAGGAACACAGCGACAAGGCCGGTCAGCAATCCGGAAAGCGGAATGACCGGCAAAGTGCGGTCGTGCGCGCGCAACGACAGCAGCCACGCAAGACTGACGACAAAGAATGGCTTCAGGAATTCGGACGGCTGGAATTGAGCGATACCAAACCCGATCCAGCGCCGCGCGCCGTTGGTTTCGGAGCCGATCAGCGGGACCAGCATCAACATGACGCCGAAGAACGCCGCCCCGCCGAGCGCAAACCGGCGCGCGATCTGCGTCGGCAGCATCGAAACGCCGATCATCACTGGAAGGCCGAGCGCGACCCACCCCAGTTGCCGCCAGAAATAATGCAGCGGGGCAATCGTGACGTTGCCCCCCGAATAGCGATCCGCCGCGGCAGGTGAAGCGGCAGCAACGGCGATCAACCCGACCGAGATCAGGATGAACACCAGCAGCAGCAAAACGCGGTCGATCTCCCAGAACCACAGGCCGAACGCCGAGCGGTCCGAACGACCGAGGCGCTGCGATGGCTGCCGGACGGCGGCAACGACCGGGTTCATAGAGCCTCCACAAGCGCGCGAAAGGCATCGCCGCGTGCTTCAAAATCGGTAAATTGGTCGAACGACGCACAGGCGGGCGATAGCAGCACGGTGTCGCCCGGACGTGCCGCGCTGGACGCACGAGCAAGCGCGAGATCGAGCGTTGCACTCTCATCGACAGGCATATGCGGACGGAGGATATCGGCAAACATCGGTCCATCGCGCCCGATCGTGAAAGCGGCCTTCACATGCCCGAAATGCGGGGCGCAGTCGTCGAGATCGTCGGACTTTGCCTGTCCTCCGAGTATCCACAGAATGCTGGGGTAAGCAGCAAGTGCTGGCGCAGTCGATGTCGCGTTGGTAGCCTTGCTGTCGTTGACGTAGAGTACGCCGTTCATTTCGCGGATGCGCTCCATCCGGTGCGGGAGGCCGGGGTAGGAGGCGAGGCCCTGTTCGATTTGAACTTCGTCAAGGCCCAGAGCTTCGCAAACTGCAGTTGCCGCTGCAACGTTCTGGGCGTTGTGCGGACCTTGAAGTGCAGGCCATCGCGACTGGTCGTCGATGTGGTTGGAATGAACCATGCGCCAATTGTAGAGTGGTTCTTGCTTGAGTGATAAACCCGCAGCAATTTCCCGAGTTCGGTTATCGTCAGCCGCAACTACTGCAAGATGCTCTGAAGATTGCATCTTAAACAGTCTTGCTTTGCTCGCCGCATATTCTTCAAACCCGTGATACCGATCCAGATGGTCAGGCGTAATGTTGAGCAACACGGCAACATCACAATCGAGCGAAAAGGTCAGGTCAATCTGGTAACTCGACAGTTCCAGCACATAGATGCCGACCGCTGTTTCGTTGGCACGCAAAGGCTCCTGCCCGAGGATCGGCAGCCCGATATTGCCGCCCATGGTCGTCGGGATGCCTGCCACCTGCAGGATATGATGCACCAGCGCGGTCGTCGTTGACTTGCCGTTGGTGCCGGTAATGCCGACGACCTTATGAGGAGGAAGTTCGGCGCGGGCTTGTGCGAAGAGTTCGATGTCGCCGATCACCGGTACACCGAATTTTGCGGCATGGGCGGCGATAGGGTGGCGGTTGAGAGGAACGCCGGGGGATACGACAACGCCAGCAAAACCGGTCAGGTCGGTTTCAAGGGGGTCCGCGAAACTCAACTCCCCCCTTGTGTCGAGCGTAGTCGAGACACGGCTTTCCGCGGCCACGTCTCTCGATCCCTCGGCTTTGCTCGGGAGAGCCCGCGCTCGAGAAAAGGACAGTTGTTCGCGGACATCTTCGTTCGAATCCCACGCAACAACCTCTGCCCCGCTCGCCAGCAGCGCATCCACAGTCGCCCGCCCGGATCGCGCCAGCCCCAGCACCGCATAGCGTTTGCCGCGAAAGACCGAACTCGTGATCACCGCAGTTTCAGCGTCGCAAGACCGGCGAGCGCCAGCACGAAGCTGATGATCCAGAACCGGATGACCACGGTCGCCTCGGCCCAGCCGAGTTGTTCGAAATGATGGTGGATCGGTGCCATCTTGAACACGCGCTTGCCGGTGCGCTTGTAGAAGAAAACCTGGATGATGACCGACATCGCCTCGACCACGAATAGCCCGCCGATGATCCCCAGCACGATCTCATGGTGCGCCGTCACGGCAATCGCACCCAGCGCGCCGCCGAGTGCAAGGCTGCCGGTATCGCCCATGAACACCGCCGCCGGGGGAGCATTGAACCACAGGAAAGCCAGCCCCGCGCCGACGATTCCGCCGCAGAAAATGGCCAGATCGCCAGCCCCCGGAACGTGCGGGATGCCGAGGTAGACCGCGAACTTGGCGTTGCCCGCCAGATAGACGATTACCATGAACGCGACGCTGGCGATGATCACCGGCATCGTCGCCAGCCCGTCCAGCCCATCGGTCAAGTTCACCGCATTGCCGAACGCCACCATCGTGAAGGCCGCGAACAATATGTAAAATATTCCCAAATTCGGATGGAAACTGCTGAAGAAGGGCACGTACAACTCGGTGCCATTATGCTTGGCAATGAGCCATGCCGCGATCAGCGCGATGACAAACTCGCCGAACAGCCGCAGCCGTCCCGACACGCCGTTATGGCTGTTCTTCCGAACCTTGTCCCAATCGTCCATGAAGCCGATCGCCCCAAAGCCGAACGTCACGAGGATACAGGCCCAGACATAGGGGTTGGCCAGATCCATCCACAACAGGCTGGAAACACCGAGCGAGGTCAGGATCATCAGGCCGCCCATCGTCGGGGTGCCGACCTTGGCAAGATGCGTCGCGGGACCGTCCGAACGGATGGGTTGCCCCTTGCCCTGCCGGACGCGCAGCCAGCCAATGAAGCGCGGTCCGATCAAAAGCCCGAGGATCAGCGCCGTCGTCACCGCGCCACCAGTCCGAAAACTCAGGTAACGGAGCAGGTTCAAGACGCCGGGAAAGCCCATCATGTCGGCGATAACGTAAAGCATCAGGCAGCCCCTAGAGCGTCGACGAGTGCGGAGAGGCCGACCCCGTTCGATCCCTTGACGAGGATCGCATCGCCGGGGGCAATGAGGGACTCGAGCAAATCGCGCGCGGCGGCGGCGTCGGCCACATGGCGGAACTCGGCCCTGCCCTCAAGCGCCGTCGCCAGCGCGGCCATGCCCGGTCCGACGAGGAGTGCGAAATCGACGTTGGCTGCCAGCAATGGCTCGGCAATGGCGGCGTGGAGGCTCTCACTTTCGCTGCCCAGTTCGCGCATTTCGCCCAGAACCGCGATCCGACGCGTTGCCTTTTCGCGCCCGAGCACGGCCAGCGTGGCAACCATCGAGGCCGCATTGGCATTATAGCTTTCGTCGATGAGCAGCGCGGTGCCGTCACCCGCATGGATATTTCGACGCGCGCCCCGCCCCGCCAGTCCTTCGAGTTCGGCAAGCGCCAGCCCCGCCGCAGCCAGATCGCCGCCCAGCGCCTGAACCGCCGCAATGACCGCGAGCGCGTTCGATACCCAGTGATCGCCATGCTGGCCAACGGTAAAGCAAAGCTCCGCACCCGGTAGCGTCGCAGTGATCAGCGTCCCGCCACGCGTCGGCATCGCCTCGCGCGCGCGAACATCGGCCCCTGCGCCCATGCCGAACGTCACGACATCGACGCGAAGCTCGCGGGCATGACCGGCCAGCCGATCACGATGCGGGCTGTCGAACGGGATGATCGCCGTGCCACCCGGTTCAAGCCCCTGGAATATCTCGGCCTTGGCATCGGCAATCGCGGCTTCGGAGGCAAAGAATTCGATATGCGCCGGAGCAATCGCCGTCACCACGGCAACGTGCGGGCGCACCATCCGGGTCAGCGCGGCGAGTTCGCCAGCGTGGTTCATGCCCATCTCGAACACCGCGTAATCGCTGTCCTCGGGCATCCGCGACAGGCTCAGCGGAACGCCCGTGTGGTTGTTATAGCTTTTCACCGACTTGTGGACGCGGGTATCGGGCCAGCGCGAAAGGGCAGCGGCGAGCGCCTCTTTTGTGCCCGTCTTGCCAACCGATCCGGTGACGCCCCCAATCCGTGCCGAGGTCCGCCGCCGCGAAGCGATGCCCAGCGCGTTAAGCGCCAAGGCAACATCGGCCACCAGAACATGCGGATGCTCGATCGGTTGCGAAACGATTGCTCCGGCCGCGCCGCGCGCAAAGGCTCCGTCAACGAACTTGTGCCCGTCGGTAAACTCGCCCGGCATCGCCACGAACAGATCACCCGCACCGATCTCCCGCGAATCGAACGCCACGCCGGTTGCCTCGAACGGCGCAGACGCCACGCCCCCGGTCGCCAGTGCAATCGCATCGGAAGTCCACAACGCGCTCACGCCGCACATTCCCGCGCGACCTGAACATCGTCGAACGGTAACACCCGGTCTCCGACGACCTGCCCGGTTTCATGCCCCTTGCCCGCGATCAGCACGATATCTCCCGGTCCGGCCTCGGCAATCGCGGCAGCAATCGCGCGCCGCCGGTCGCCGATTTCGGTCGCTTCGGGAGCCTTCGACATGATCGCGCGGCGGATCGCAGCAGGGTCCTCGCTGCGGGGATTGTCGTCGGTCACGATCACGCGATCGGCCATGACCTCCGCGATCAAGCCCATCTCCGGTCGTTTGCCAACATCACGGTCGCCGCCCGCGCCCATCACCAAAATCAAACGCCCGACTGCATGCGGCTTCAGCGCACTGATCGCCGCAGCCAGTGCATCGGGGGTATGGGCATAATCGACATAGACCGGTGCGCCCGTTCGCGAGATGACTGCACGTTCGAGCCGTCCACGCACAGGTTGCAACCGCGACAGATTGCTGAGGGTCGTTGCGGGATCGCCTCCGGTCGCGATGACCAGTCCGGCCGCCATCAACGCGTTCGCAGCCTGATATTCGCCGATCAACGGCAGCAGGATATCATGACTGATGTCGCCGTGCACGACGGTCAAAGTCTGCCCCAATTGCGTCGGCACCCGGTCGGTCAGCCGCAAGGTCGCGCCCCGCGTGCCGACGCCCATCAATCGCAACCCCCGCTCGCGCGCAAGGTCGATGACACGATCCGAGGCCTCGTCGTCCTGCCAGATGACCGCAATGCCATTGGGATCGACCACTTCGGAAAACAACCGCAGCTTGGCCGTCAGATACGCCGCCATGTCGCCGTGATAGTCGAGGTGGTCGCGGCTCAGGTTGGTGAAGCCCGCCGCCGCAACCGGCAGCCCCTCGGTGCGATATTGATGCAGGCCGTGGCTCGAAGCCTCGAACGCGGCGTGGGTCACGCCCTCCCGCGCCAGACCCGCCATGTTGCTCAGGAAGGTCACGATGTCGGGCGTCGTCAGCCCTGTCGTCACCGTCTCGTCGCCGGTCGTCACGCCCAGCGTCCCGATGCTCGCGGCATGATGACCCGCCATCCGCCACAATTGCCGGGTGAGTTCGACGGTCGATGTCTTGCCGTTGGTGCCCGTCACCGCGACCGTCACCGCAGGGAATGGCGCGAAAAACTGCGCTGCCAGCAATGCGAAGGTCCGGCGCGGTTCATCGGCGATAATTGCGACCGCACCTTCGACGGCGACGCCGGGACAGGTCACGATCGCAATCGCACCCGCCGCGATCGCCGCCTCGATATAATCCTCGCCGTTGAACCGCGCGCCCTTGAACGCCCCGAATATGGTGCCCGGCGCGACCTTGCGATGGTCGATGGCAAACCCCGTCACTTCCTGCGTCGCGTCGGTGCCCAGAAGCATCCCGAGCCGCATCAGTTTCCGGCCTTCGGTTTCCACACCAGCGGCGTTAGCGCGCTGACGTCGATGTCCTTGCCGCTGTCGGTCATGATCCCAAGCAGCGGGCCGATCCGCGCGATCACCTTGCTGGCCACCGGCGCAACCGTCCATGCGGCGGTGCGCTGGCCCGACGACGCCGCGCTCCCCTTTGGTTCGTCGAGCATGGCGATCACGACATAGCGCGGCGCGTCCATCGGAAAAGCGGCTGCGAAGGTCGAGACGGTCGAATGATGGGCATAGCCGCCGCCCGACGCCTTCTCGGCAGTCCCCGTCTTGCCGCCGATCCGCAGGCCCTCGACATTGGCCTTGCGACCCGTTCCGTCGAGAACGATCATCCGCAACAGCTTGCGCATCGTGTCGCTCGTCCCCTGCGAAAACACGCGCGTTCCCTGTGGTGCGTTGCCCGGAGCAATCTTCAGCAGCGTCGATGGCCGGAAAATCCCCCCATTGACCAACGCGGCATAAGCCGTGGCCAGATGGAGCGGCGTTACTGCCATGCCGTGACCGAAGCCGATCGTCATGACCGTCGTGCGTCCCCAGTATTTCGGCCAGATCGGACGCCCGCGCTCCTTCAATTCCACGTCGGGCGCGGTATCGAAGTGCAGCTTGTGAAAAAGATTTGCCGTCCGCGTCTCGCCCAACTCATCGGCAATCCGGGCCGTCGCAATGTTCGACGATGTGATCAGCGTCTCCACGACATTGATCCAGCGCCCGGCCGGTTCGTCGTCGTGGATCGTAAAGCGACCCACTTTCATCGGCCCCGTCGCGTCGTATCTTTGCGACAGCGATTTGATGGTGCCCGAATCGAGCGCATTGGCGACGGTGATGGGCTTGAACGTCGAACCGAGCTCATACACGCTTTGCGTCACATTGTTGCGGCGCGCATCGTCGGGACCCTCGCCGGGTTTGTTGGGATTATAGACGGGCAAGGAAGCCATCGCGACGATTTCGCCGGTATGCACGTCGAGGACGACACCCGTTGCACCGATCGCCCGCTGGTCGACCATCGCCGCCGACAATTCGCTTTCCATGATCGCCTGAACGCGCGCATCGATCGACAGCGCAACCGGATTTGCGCGCGTGTGGCTGTTGGACAGCTTGCCGTCGAGAACGCGCTCCATACCCGACACGCCACGACCGTTGAAATCGGTATAGCCGAGAACGTGCGCCGCGAGCGTCGTCTGCGGATACAGCCGTTCGGGTTCGCGAGCGTAAGCCATCGCCGGTTCGCCGATGGCGTTCACCTGTGCCACCAGGTCGGGCATCGCACGGCGACGGAGATAGGTGAAACGCACGCCCGAACGCAGGATCGCCAGATATTGTGCCTCCGTTTTCTCGGGCATCAAGACGGCAAGTCTGGCCGCGACATCCTCGGGGTCGTTCAGCAGCTTGTTCGCATGCACCCCGATCGACCACGCATCGATCGTGCGCGCGAGCACTTCTCCGTTGCGGTCAACGATATCGCCGCGATTGGGCAGGAGGCTGGACACACTCGCCGCCGCCTTTGCGTCGCGAAAAACCGACAGCCAGACGAGCCGCCCGGCGATCATGATGCTGACGGCTGCGAACAACAGCATCAACATCATCAGGCGCTGATGTGCAACGACCAGCGACGCCTGTCGCGGGTCCTGGTGGCGTATCCGCGGTGGTTGGGCGACCAATGTCGTCACGGACGTTTGCGGCGCTCCTTCTCGGCGGACTTATCTATGTCGCGCAATATCCGGGCATCGAGCATGGCCACGCGCTGAACG
>JAQGKX010000005.1 GCA_028289885.1 Sphingomonadales bacterium | reverse complement strand
GTCAGCGCGGCGGTCTTGCCGGTTCCTGCACCTGCCAATACCAGCACAGGGCCATCGGTGGTCAGCACAGCTTCGCGCTGAGGGGCATTCAGTCCGCGCAAATAGGGCGGGTCTTGTTCGGTGGGCGCGGGCAGGGACATTAGTGAACAGGTAGGGAACGGCGGGGCCGGGGGCAAGGTTTATGGATAGCGATCGGTGAGATGCGAAATTGCCTCCGCTTGTCTCGAGCGAAGTCGAGAGACGGGCCACGCACGCCAAGTCTTAAAAGGTGTCTCGACGTCGCTCGACAAAAGGAAGGAGATAGCTTTCCCATTACAAGACCATATACGCATCCAACGCGTATGAGTTTTTAGGGGCGGCATGGCAGGTTCAGGTTCAGCGAAACGGGTGCTCGGGGCGAGCCTGATCGGGACGGCGGTCGAGTTTTACGACTTCTATATCTATGCCACCGCTGCCAGTCTGGTGATCGGGCCGCTGTTCTTTCCCTCGACGTCGGGCTCGGCTCAACTACTGCTGGCCTATGCCAGTTTCGGCGTGGCCTTCGTTGCACGACCGGTCGGGGCGGTGGTGTTCGGCCATTATGGTGATCGCATCGGGCGCAAGACGACTCTCGTCGCGTCGCTGCTGATCATGGGTGGATCGACGATGGCGATCGGGCTGTTGCCGAGTTATGCGACGCTAGGGTGGATTGCCCCACTGATCTTGTGTTTACTACGCTTCGGGCAGGGTTTCGGGCTGGGCGGCGAGTGGGGCGGAGCGGCTTTGCTGGCGGTTGAGAATGCGCCGCCGGGATGGCGGGCGCGGTACGGGATGTTTCCGCAGCTTGGTGCGCCCGTCGGGTTTATCGCGGCGAACGGGTTGTTCCTGTTGCTGGGGTTGTTCCTGACGCCTGAACAATTTCGCGAATGGGGCTGGAGGTTGCCGTTTCTGGCGAGTGCATTGCTGGTGGCGGTTGGATTGTGGGTGCGGTTGAAGCTGACCGAGACGCCCGAGTTCCGCGAATCACTGGCCAAGGCTGCGCCTCCGAAAGTGCCGATTGCCGAGGCTTTCCGGTCGCATTGGGGCGCGATCCTCGGCGGGACATTTGGGGTGGTGGCGTGTTTTGCGATCTTTTACATCGCGACGGCTTTTGCCCTTGGGTATGGAACCACAACGCTTGGCTATTCGCGCAACCAGTTCCTGCAGATGCAGTTGGGCGCGATCCTGTTCATGGCTATCGGGATTTTGCTCAGCGGGTGGCTTGCGGATCGGTACACGCCGGCGAAGGTGCTGACGGGTGGCTGCATCGGCACAATCGCGACGGGGTTGCTGCTGCCGGTGATGCTGGGCAGCGGGTCGAGCGTGCTGGTGTTCGGGTTTCTGGCGCTGGCGCTGCTGATGATGGGGTTTGTTTATGGGCCGCTCGGCGCGTGGCTGCCGGATTTGTTTCCGCCTCGGGTCCGGTACACCGGGGTTTCGATTGCGTTTAACGTGGGCGGGATGATCGGGGGCGGGTTGACGCCGTTCGTGGCGCAATCGCTGGCGGATAAGAGCGGGCTTGGCGGGGTCGGGCTTTATCTGGCTGGGGCCGGGGTGGCGAGTTTGGTTGCGCTGGTGGGGTTGAAAGCTTCGGCCAAAACAGACTTACGAAATTGGTAGCCCTTGATTTCCGCAATTGGTGGGAACCGGACATCGACTCATAGTTTACGGTACCGATGCTAAATTGCCCGTAGCAATGTGATCTTCGCCTTGCCGTGGACGCGTTCAACTTCGACGTCATAGCCTTCGACCTCGACGGTTTCCTTCTTCATCGTTTCGACGCTGGCAAGTGCGCCGGGGGCGATCCAACCGAGGCGGAGGAGGCGTTCAAGGGCGACTATGCCAGCACCGCTCTCGTAGGGTGGGTCGAGTAGGATCAAGTCGTAAGGCGCGGGGGATGGGCCGAGGGCCATGACCGATTGCGCGCGAATTTCGGTTTTCGGACGGGGCGGCGGGACTGGTTTGGGGTCGGTGTCGGGCTTGATGCTGTAGATGCTTGCGGTTGGCACGTCTCTCGACTTCGCTCGAGACAAGGGGGTTCCTGTGGAGCCGTCGTCGCCCATGATCCTGGCAATGTTGGTCTTCAGCGCCGTGATCGCGTCACCGTCCTGTTCGACGAAGGTGCAGCTTGCGGCGCCGCGTGACAGGGCTTCGAGGCCGAGCGCACCGGAGCCTGCGAACAGGTCGAGGACACGCAGGCCCTCGAAGCTGCCGAGGCGGCTGACGAGCATCGAGAACAGGGCTTCGCGCGTGCGGTCGGCTGTGGGGCGAGTCGTATCACCCTTTGGCGCGACCAGGGGACGCCCGCGATAGAGGCCGGAGATGATACGCATTTACTTTTTTCCGCCGCGAGGCTGGCCGCCGCGCGGGGGACCTCCGGTTATGTTGCGCGTGGGGCCGGGGCGGGGTTTGCGGGGGCCGGATGATGGCCGCGCGCCCTCTGATCTGGGGCCGGGTTTGCCGCCCGGCTTGCCCGATGGCGAAAAGCGGGTCGTTGGTGCAGCGGGTGCGGCTCCCGCCACGGTCGGGGCGTTACGCCAGTGTTTCTTGACGGCGGGTTTCGCAGCGGCGTCGCGTTCGCGGACGGCGGCTTTTACGGCTGCTTCGCGTTCGACTTTGGGGCCGAAGCTGCTGGAACGGGCGCGGCGTTTATCGCCGGGGGCTTCGACGGGCTTTTGCGTGAAGATGCGCTCCGCTACTTTGCGGACGACCGGCGCAGCGCGGGGGCCGGGCCGGGGTTCGGCGGCAACCGGGCGAGGCTCAGGAGCGGGACGCGGTCGGGGTGAATCACTGCGCCGACCACGGCCACCGACGGCGGTTGTGGCGTCATCGTTGATGCCGACCATCTTCATGCCCTTCATGTTTTTCATGAAATCGACGACGATGTTCTGCTTGATTTCATCGACCGCGCCGACCGGCATGTCGTGGAGCGGGAACGGGCCGTAAGCGGTGCGGATCAGGCGGCTGACCTGCAGCCCCAAATGTTCGAGGACGCGGCGGACTTCCCGGTTCTTGCCCTCCGCCAGCTTCATTTCGATCCAGAAATTGGTGCCGGTGCGGCGCTCCATATTGGCGTCGATGCTGCCGTAGCGGACGCCTTCGATCTCTATGCCTTCGATCAGGTCTTCAAGCTGCGACTGCGAGACATGGCCATAACAGCGCGCACGATAGGTTCGGGGGATGCCCGATGACGGCAGTTCGAGCTGGCGTTTCAACTCGCCGTCGTTGGTCAGCAACAACAGCCCCTCGGTATTCAGATCGAGGCGACCGACCGGAACGACGCGCGGCAATTCGCCGGGGAGTTTGTCGTAGATCGTCGGGCGACCCTTTGGATCGCGCTCGGCGACCAATAACCCGGTGGGCTTGTGATAGCGGAACAGCCGCGCCGTTTCGGGCGGCGCGACAGGGTTGCCGTCGACGGTGATGCCCTTCAGCGAGGTCAGGATCGTCGCGGGGGTTTCGAGTGGTACGCCGTCAAGCGCGATGCGGCGTTCCTCGATCATGCGTTCGATTTCACGCCGCGACGCGACGCCGGCACGGGCGAGCAGCTTGGCAATGCGGTCGCCGGTCTTGTTGCCGTGCTTGTCGACGGGTGACTTCTCAGGTGGTTTCATTGCGGCGCGATAGCGACTTTCGACGTTTTGCGAAACCGGCGAATGGCGTTCCGGGCTGGCCTCATCGTCGCATATCGTTAGGGTTGCGCCAAATGAGTGGGGAGCAAGTCAGTTGAGCGACACGAGTGCGGGTATCGTTCCGGCGAAACCAAAAGGTTGGCGACTGCTGAAACTGGCGCTGCAAACGCGCAAAGCGGCGACGATGCTGGCGTTCGGGTTTTCGTCGGGGCTGCCTTACGCGCTGTTGATCGGGACGCTGAACGCCTGGCTGGGCGAGGTTAAAATCAGCCTGGCCACTATCGGCGTGCTGTCGTGGATCGGCCTGTCCTATTCGTTCAAATTCCTTTGGTCGCCGCTGGTGGACCGATTCGAGCTGCCATTTATCGGCAAGCTCGGACGGCGGAAAAGCTGGATCATGCTATGTCAGGCAGCGATGATCGCGGCGTTCGGCGGGCTGGCCGCGACCGACCCGACAACAAACATCGGCACGTTCGCGATATTTGCGGTGATCGCTGCGATTGCTTCGGCAACACAGGATGTCGCCGTCGATGCATGGCGGATCGACGTTGCGGACGAGACGACGCCGGTCGAGTTGCTCTCCTCCATCTACCAGTTGGGCTATCGGATCGCGAGTATCGTCGGCGGTGCGTTGGCGCTGGTGCTGGCGGCGCGCATGTCGTGGCCGATGGTCTATCTGTTGATGGCGGGCCTGATCGCGGTGATGATCTTTATCGCGGCTCGTGCTCCCGATACAGAGCGTCCGCCGTTCACCGCGCTGCACGATGCCTTGTCGCGTACCGGCGAAATTACGCCGAGAGTGCGCTGGATTGCGCTAACCATCGTCGGGATCAGTTGGGTGTGGGCCCTGAGTTCGATCGGGCGGTTCATGACGAGCATGCTGGAAGTGTTGCCGCCCGGCGCAGTTCGGCCCTCGACTTCGGATTTCATGAAGGCGACGGGTCCGTGGATCGTGGCGGCGACGGTGCTCGTGCCGCTGATCGTGGCGGCGACGGTCAACTGGCTGAAGTCGCATCATGCCTATGTCCTGGCCGAGCCGGATACGCGACATTCGACGGCGCGGACGACGATGAATCATCTTTATGTGGCGCTGGTTGCGCCGCTTGCGGAGCTTTCGGCCCGGCTAGGCTGGGGCGTGTTGATCGTGGTCGGGCTGATCCTGACGTATACGCTATGCTACAATGTGTGGGCGGCCTTTGCCTTTCCGTTCTACCTCGATTTCCTGCATTATTCGAAGGACGAGGTTGCATTTGCGTCCAAGGTTTTCGGCATCTTCATGACGATTATCGGGATCGGGCTTGGCGGTTACCTGTTCTTGCGGCTTGGGCGATTGCCGACGATTCTGATCGGCGCGATCCTGCCGATATTCGGGAACTTCGTTTACGCCGATTTGGCGGAGGGCGGCGCGCATATCGATGCGGTCGCCGATTTCCTGCAACTCAACACGATTGCCGGATGGGTCGGATCGGACGCGCGGATGGTGCGACTGCTGCTGGCGATTTCGGGTGAGAACATATCGACCGGCATCGCGGGGGCTGCGTTTATCGCTTATCTGTCAGGGATCGTGAGCAAGCAGTACACGGCGGTTCAATATGCGCTGCTGTCGTCGCTGACGTTCCTGATCGGGTCGCTGGGGCGCGGGATCGCTGGCGAGGCGTTCGATTCGATGGGTTATGCGACGGTGTTTCGATACACGGCGGCAGTCGGGTTGCTCGCTGTTGTTTTCGTCCTGCTCGAATGGGTCAGGTCGGCTCGTGAGATCCGGCGGAATGATCTGAAACTCGGGGCGCTCTAAAGACTGACGGGGCGGCCGAGGTCAGCCATTGCCGCGGCAAGCCCCTGTGCGACGAAGAGCGCGGGGAGGTGGTCGAGCGTGCCGGTCAGGCGCGTGAGGGCGGCGCGGGCGTTCGGCGTGGCGTCGCCGGCAGTCTCGATGAGTTCGAGGAACGCAGCCTCGCCCTCGGTCATACGCGGGCAGCAGCAGGGGGCGATGGCGATCTGGTGTGTGGCGATGCGCGAGACTTCTTCCATCAGGATACGGAGGAAAATCAGCGGCTTTTGATAGCCGATGCCGCAGGTAACGATCATCGTATTGGCGGCATGGGCATCGTCGGTGCCTCCCGATGCCATCAGTCGCATGGCCAAGAGCAGGTTGCGCGCAGGCTGAAGCGCGGGCGCGAGATGCGGTAGCAGTTTGGCGATAGTCAGCGATTCGTCGGCCATCAGTCTCTCCTCTAGTTCAAGGAGTGTGACGCTAATGCGAATTACTCGCAAGTCCTAATCGGGGAGTTGCCGATTTATCCTGAGTGCTTCCCCGGCGAGGTAGAGTGAGCCGACGACGAGCACGTCGGCGGGAGCGCGGAAAGGGGCGAGTGCGGTCGGGAGGTTCGCTGCAGCTGTCCCATGCCATTTGGTTGCGAGTGCCGCAGTGTCGGCGCTTGGATGGTGCGGGACTTCGATAAACGTCAGGCTGAGCGCATGAGGGGAGAGCGCGGCAAGAATGTTGTCGGCGTCCTTGTTGGCGAGGATGCCGATGATGAGGTGACGGGGGGCGGCGCTCAATTCGCGTGCGAGCGCCGTGGCTGCGGCGGGATTGTGCGCGCCATCGATTGTGATCGTGCTTCCGGTCGGGAGCAAGGCGACGAGCGGGCCGTGGTTCAGGCGTTGCAACCGGGCGGGCCAGCGCGCTTGCGCGATACCGGTCTGAATTGCGGCTTCAGGAACGAAATTTGCCGCACGCAACATGGTGGCGGCGAGGCTGGCGTTGCGGCGCTGGTGGGTGCCGGACAGGCCAGGGTTGAGGGACTGGTCGATCTGCCAGCCACGACCCTCGATGAGGAGCGGCGCGCCGATGTCGATCGCGGCCTGTTCGATGCGGTGGAGGGCTTCGGGTGCCTGGGAAAGAACGATCAGGGGAACGCCGTGCTTGGCTATTCCGGCTTTTTCGGTCGCCATGTGTTCGAGGGTTTCACCGAGGAATGCCTGATGATCGACGCCGAGCTGGGCGATGCCGCAGGCAATGGGCCTTGCAATGACATTGGTCGCGTCGAGCCGTCCGCCAAGACCAACTTCCACGATGCAGGCGTCCGCCGGAGTTCGGCTGAACGCAAGGAAGGCGGCGGCGGTGGTGGCTTCAAAGAAGCTGGGGCCGATGTCATGGGCCTCGGCGACGTCGAGGACTTCGCCGAGCAAGGGCGCAAGATCGGCGTCTTCGATGAGTTTACCAGCAATCCGGATGCGTTCGTTAAAGCGCACGAGATGCGGGCTGGTGTAGACGTGCGCGGTCTGACTGTTGGCTTCGATAGCGGCGCGGAGAAAGGCGCAGGTCGAACCCTTGCCGTTTGTCCCGGCAACATGGAAAACGGGGGGCAGATGGTCGTGCGGGTTGCCAAGGTGGGCGAGAAGTTCGATGATCCGCTCCAGCCCGAGGATGTCGCGGCCCGGCGACAGTTGCGCAAACCGGTCAAGTTGCGCCTGGACGCCCGCGTCGTCCGACCGCGCGTGGTCGGCCACTAAGCCGCCGCCTTGTCCGTCACCAGATACCCGATGATCCGCGCCAGCGTCTCGCGCAGGTCGTGGCGCTTTACCACCATGTCGAGCATGCCGTGGTCGAGCAGATATTCGGCGCGCTGGAATCCTTCAGGCAGTTTCTCGCGGATCGTGGATTCGATCACCCGCTGTCCGGCGAACCCGATCAACGCTCCGGGTTCGGCAATCTGAATGTCACCGAGCATCGCATAGCTGGCCGTCACGCCGCCCGTCGTCGGATCGGTCATCACCACGATATAAGGTAGCCCGGCCTCGCGCAGTTCGGCGATTGCGACTGTGGTGCGCGGCATTTGCATCAGGGACAAAATGCCCTCCTGCATCCGCGCGCCGCCTGCTGCGGTAAAGATGATATATGGCGCGCGCAGAGCAATGGCGGCGCGGCAACCGGCAAGGAACGCAGCGCCGACGGCGACCCCCATCGAACCGCCCATGAAGGCGAAATCCTGCACACCGATGACGGCGGGGTGGCCTTCGATCGTGCCGCTCGCGGTGATCAGCGCATCGGATTCGTTGGTGGCGAGCCGTGCTGCTTTCAGGCGGTCGGGATATTTCTTCGAATCACGAAATTTCAGCGGGTCGTCGGTGGTCTTCGGCGTTTCGAGTTCGTCGTAGCCATCATCGAAGAGCTGGGCAAAGCGCGCGTCGGGGCCGATGCGTCCGTGGTGGCCGCATTGGGGGCAGACCGACAGGTTTTCCTCATATTCGCGGGCAAACACCATCTGGCCGCAACCGGGGCATTTGATCCACAATGCGTCCGCCGTCTCGCGCTTGGCGATGAAAGGGATGCGTTTGCGAACGTCATCGATCCAGCTCATGCGGAGACTTTCGTGCGCGCGGCATGGACCGCCGTTGAGAGGGTGCGGATATAGGCTTCGACGTGCGGCGGTGCCTCCGTGCCATGCTCAGCGACGATTTCGACGATAGCCGAGCCGACGACGACACCATCGGCGACGCGCGCGATGGCTGCGGCCTGTTCGGGGGTGCGAACGCCGAAACCGACTGCAACCGGGATGTCGGTGGCTGCTTTCAGGCGCGCGACGGCCGATTCGATGCTGGTCTGGACG
>JAQGKX010000210.1 GCA_028289885.1 Sphingomonadales bacterium | reverse complement strand
TTCGGATGGCGCGGCGCATCGGCATGGCCCTCGACCAACTCGCGCCAATGGTCGCGCACGAAAGCGTCCGCCGCGTCGAACCCATGGTCCAGGTACAGCGCCCCGATCAGCGCCTCGGTTACGTCGCCGAGGATGTTGTCGCTGTCGAACGCACCATCGTCGCGCGCCTGCTTGCCGAGCTTCAGATAGGGTGCGACGCCGATCGACCGCGCAACGTCGGCACAGACGACGCCGGTCACCAGCGAATTGAACCGCCGCGACAATTGCCCCTCGGACTCGGTCGGATAGGTCGCGTACAACCAGCGCGAGACCGCCAGCCCAAGCACCCGGTCGCCGAGGAACTCCAGCCGCTGGTAACTGTCGCCAGCAGCACTGCCATGGCTCAGCGCGCGCTCATACAGGCCAAGGTCGCGCGGGGCGACGCCGAGCCTGTCGGTCAGCCAATCGCTCAGCGCGGTCAGAAGCTTTCCCCGATCCGCTTCCATCGTGCCGCCGAAACCCATGTCCAGGGCAACATCCAGTTTGCCGATCCGTCGGTCGAGAACACGCTGAATTGTGCTTTCCCGACGATATTCTCTATTGGGACAAAGCCGAAGCCGCCTGCCTCCAGACGGCTGTCGCCGCTGTCGTCGCGGTCGTCGCCCATCATGAAGACCATGCCCTCGGGCACGGTGTAGACCTGCGTGCTGTCCTGCGGGGTGGGTCCGAAATCGAGCACGTTATAGCTTTTGCCAGGCGCGGAGTCCGATCCCGGCAGCGTCTCCCTGAACTGCATGTACCGGCATTGCTGTGCGCCGCCGGGGCCGCGTTCGGCGGCGGCGGGGATCAGGCAGTGTGTGTTGGGGCTGACGGGCTGGACGAAATCGGCGATCCGCACCTTGGGAACGCCCGCGCCGTTGATGAACAACTGGCCGTCGCGCATCTGGACGAAGTCGCCGGGCAGGCCAATGACGCGCTTGATCAAATCGGTATCGTTGGCAGGCGGTGCCTTGAAGACGATGACGTCGCCGCGCGCGGGCAGCTTTGCGAAAATGCGCCCGGGAATGATCGGCATCGACCACGGCAACGAGTGTTTCGAATAGCCGTAATTCCATTTGGTGACGATCAGATAGTCGCCGACGAACAGGCGCGGCAGCATCGATTCGCTCGGGATGCTGAACGGCGCGAAGATGAAACTCCGCAGGATGAACACGAAGATCGCGAGCTTGACGAGGAACTCGGCAAAATCGCGCGTTTCGGATTTGGTCTTGGCGGGTGGCGTGATCTGGGCTTCGGGCGTTTCGGACATCGTTGCGCATTGCGTCGCTTTGCCCGGAGGCGTCAAGCAGGACTGACGCTGTCTTCGCCCGACGGCCTTTTTCATTCGCTGCTCAGGCGCAACAACCTGTGTCGTCATCCGTTCAGCCCTCCTATAGAGTAAACAACCGAAGCACGGAGGCTACAATGTCCGATTCTCTTTACGACGAGTGGCAGAAAGAATTGAAAATCCTGCTGCAAAAGATCGAGCAGCACCCCTCTGCCGACCTGGGCGCCGAACGCGACCGTGTCGCATTGCTCAACACCCTGATCGCAAAGCGTGGCCAGTCCGAAGATGCCAGCAACCATGAGTGACTGGTCGGCCATCGAGGCACTTCCCAAGACGTCGTTGAAGGACCTGTTTGCGGGCGAGGCGGATCGTCTGGACAAGATGGTCGTCGAACAGTCGGATATCCGCTTCGATTTTTCAAAAACCCATTTGTCGTCGTCCGCCGTCGCGGCGTTCATCGCGCTTGCCGAACAATCGGGCCTTGCCGCCAAGCGCGATGCTCTGTTTTCGGGCGCAATCGTCAACCCGAGCGAGGGCCGCCCGGCAGGCCACACAGTCGAACGCGGGGAGGGTGAGGCGGAAGCCGTCGCTCACGCAAAGATGTTCCACGCCCGGATGCGCGCGTTGATCGACGCGATCAATGCCGAGGCGCTTGGCCCGATCCGCCAGATTCTGCACGTCGGTATCGGCGGTTCGGCGCTTGGTCCCGACCTGATCTTCGACGCGCTCGGTCGTGACGAAAATGCCTATGAAGTTGCCATTGTTTCCAACGTCGACGGCGTCGCTCTTGAGGAAGCATTCGAACGTTTCGACCCTGCGGCGACGATCCTCGCGGTCGCGTCCAAGACCTTCACGACCACCGAAACATTGCTGAACGCCGCCAGTGTTCTCCAGTGGATGGAGGAGGGCGGGGTGGCCGACCCGATGGGCCGCGTCATTGCGCTGACCGCCGCGCCCGACAAGGCCGTCGAGTGGGGCGTCGATGAAACCCGCGTCCTGCCGTTCAGCGAGGCTGTCGGTGGGCGTTATTCGCTGTGGTCGTCGATCGGGTTCCCGTTCGCTCTGGCACTTGGCTGGGAGTCGTTCGAGGAACTGCTCGAAGGGGCCGCCGAAATGGACCGCCATTTCCGTGAAGCGCCGCTGGCCCAAAACGTGCCTGCACTGGGCGCATTCGTGGACCTTTATTATACTCAGGTCCGTCAGGCCGAAACGCGGGCCGTGTTCGCCTATGACGAACGACTGCGCCTGTTACCGTCCTATCTCCAGCAGCTTGAGATGGAATCGAACGGCAAGTCGGTGACGTCGGACGGGCAGCCGCTCGGTCGCAACAGCGCTGCAATCACATGGGGCGGGGTTGGCACCGATGCCCAGCACGCGGTTTTCCAGCTGCTGCATCAGGGTACGCATCTGGTCCCCGTCGAATTCGTCGCCTGTATCGAACCGGGTGACGTTCTCGATCCCGAACATCACCGCCAGTTGTTGG
>JAQGKX010000201.1 GCA_028289885.1 Sphingomonadales bacterium | reverse complement strand
AGGGCTGGAACTGGGCGGATGGGATCGACGTGCCGCTGGGTGAGGAAACCGAGCGGTATCGCGTGACGCGTATTGCCGTCGGTCAGTCCGATGTCACCGAGGAAACTACCGCGCCGACGTGGATATATCCGGGCGTTTCGTTGGCGGGGGATCGTGCCGCGGGGCTGGTCCAGACAACAGTTCGCATCGTGCAGGTCGGCGCGCGGGCCGTGTCTGCGCCGACGACCACTTCCGTTTCGCTGATATAGGAGAGACATTATGACGATGACATCCGATCGCTTGAGGCTGCCGTTCCTTGCAGTCGCACAGGCACAGAAGGAAACGACCCATAACGAGGCGCTGGCGCTGGTCGACATTGCGGTCCAGCCGGTCGTCCAGTCCATTGCGCCTGTGCTTGTTCCGACAAATCCAGCGGTCGGCCAATGCTGGATCGTCGGCGCGGCACCGATCGGCGACTGGACCGGGGAGGGCGGGGCGCTCGCGGGATGGTCCGCCGGAGGCTGGCGGTTCGTCGCGCCGTTCGAAGGCATGACAGTGTGGTCGATTGCCGACGGCCTGTGCGCACGCCGCGCCGGTTCAGTCTGGATTGTCGGGCAGGTTACCGCTGCTACTCTTGTTGTGGGTGGGCAACAGGTCGTCGGTAGTCGGCAAGCGTCAATCCCGGCCCCGTCGGGGGGCGCGACGATCGACGCGCAGGCCCGTGCTGCAGTCATTGCCATCACTGCCGCGCTGCATTCACACGGACTAATTGCTTGAAGTAAAAAAATTGTGGGAACCAATTGATCAAATAACCGTTGCTGCCACGACTAGAGAGTATGTGATGCAACTGCGACATATTTGCCACATTTGGCTAATTTGTGTGCTTGCGCGGAAACCATGCTTTGGCTAGTGAGTTCAAGCTGTCTCAAGTGACAAACAGGAAAGGGGAATTTTATGCGCAAGCTGGCAATACTCGCCGTGCTCGCCTCAACGGCCATCGCAACACCCGCACTCGCGCGGAATGATGCATGGTACATCGGCGTCGAGGGTGGCGCAACGATCGTAGAGAAGACGGATTTCAGGATCAACGGCGTCAGCGGTGCTGCACAGTCGAAGCAGGCTGTTGGCTTTGATGCCGACGGCATCATGGGCTATGACTTCGGCGCGTTCCGTCTGGAAGCTGAAGTTGGCTACAAGCGTGCCGAGCATGATCGGTATACTTTGGTAGCCCCTAGTGCTGCTCCATTCCCAGCTCCCGGCTCGTATGAAAATGCGCGCGGTCGTATTTCCGCCCTTACCTTCATGGTGAACGGACTTCTTGACTTCGGCAGCGACGATGGCCTCAGCGGTTATGTCGGCGGCGGTGCCGGTGTTGGACGCGTCAAGCTCGCCAACTTCGGCCTGACGACTACGGGTGCGTTCCTCGATGACTCCGATACGGGCTTTGCCTATCAGGCAATTGCCGGTGTTCGTTACCCCATCACGACGAACGTCGACTTCGGTCTGAAGTATAAGTTCTTTAACGAGAACAAGGTCGACCTGATCGATGCCAATGGTCGTTCGGAGCGGACTCGCTTCCGTTCGCACAGCCTTCTTGCAAGCCTGGTCTATAACTTCGGCGAACCAGCGGCACCACCGCCACCACCACCGCCACCAGCCCCGGCTCCAGAGCCTGCTCCTCCGCCACCACCAGTGGCTGCTGTTTGCACACCTGGGCCGTACATCGTGTTCTTTGAATGGAACAAGTCGGACATCACAGCCGAAGCCGCGTCGATCCTCGACAACGCCGTCACCGCTTATGGCGATTGCGGTCAGGCTCAGGTCATGCTGGCTGGTTACACCGACACGTCGGGTACGCCTAAGTACAACCTCGGCCTCTCGCAGCGTCGTGCCGATGCTGTCAGTGCCTATATCAGCTCGAAGGGCGTTCCTGCCGGTGTCATCACCAGCAAGGCCTTCGGTGAAACCAACCTGCGCGTTCAGACCGCAGACGGTGTTCGCGAACTGCAGAACCGTCGCGTGGAGATCACGTACGGTCCGGGTTCGGGCAACTAATACTTTCGAAACCGACTTAAGGTTTCGAATGGGAAAGAGCCGGCCGAAAGGTCGGCTCTTTTTCGTTGTGTCCGAGTGATGTTTACAGTTTAACGGCTTGGCCAAGCCCCAGCGAAACGCTCGCCATCCCCTGCAACGATTGACCAAGTGAGAAGACAATGAAGATTGCCATGATTGGTGCGGGTTATGTTGGCCTGGTGTCGGGTGCATGTTTTGCCGATTTTGGACATTCGGTGATCTGCGTCGATCTCGACCAGTCAAAGATCGATGCACTCCATGCAGGCAAGATGCCGATTTTCGAGCCCGGGCTGGCCGAACTCGTAAGGGTAAACGTCGCCGCCGGTCGGCTCAGCTTCACAACCAAACTTGCGGTCGCCGCCGTGGATGCGGACGCTATTTTCATCGCTGTGGGAACACCGTCGCGGCGCGGCGATGGTCATGCCGACCTCACCTATGTGTTTCAGGCCGCGCGCGATATCGCTGCCGCAGCAACGAAGCCGACGGTGATCGTCACGAAATCGACGGTCCCGGTTGGAACGGGGGACGAGGTCGAGCGCATTCTTCGCGAGGTCGCTCCCGATGTCGACCTCACCGTAGTGTCGAACCCCGAATTCCTGCGCGAAGGCGCGGCTATCGACGATTTCAAACGGCCTGACCGGATCGTGATCGGTGCCAATGACGAGCGTGCACGCAACGTGATGCGCGACATTTATCGCCCGTTATATCTCAACCAGTCGCCGCTGTTGTTTACCAGTCGGCGGACTGCCGAACTAACCAAATATGCCGCTAACGCGTTTCTCGCGACGAAGATCACTTTCATCAACGAAATGGCGGATCTTTGCGAGGCTGTCGGGGCCGACGTGAAGGATGTTTCGCGTGGCATCGGCCTGGATAATCGCATCGGATCGAAGTTCCTGCATGCAGGTCCGGGCTATGGCGGGTCGTGTTTCCCAAAAGACACACTCGCGCTGCTGAAAACCGCCGAGGATTTTGAAACGCCAATGCGGATCGTCGAGGCGACAGTGCAGGTCAACGATGGCCGCAAGCGTGCGATGGGCCGCAAGATCATTACCTCGCTGGGTGGTGACGTGCGGGGCAAGACCGTCGGTCTGCTCGGCCTCACCTTCAAGCCGAACACCGACGACATGCGCGATGCGCCGTCACTGGCGATCGTGCAGGCCTTGCTCGATGCCGGAGCGACGGTGCGCGCGTTCGATCCCGAAGGCATGGACGTGGCGCGCACGATGATGCCCGACGTGATCTATTGCGATGGCCCCTATGCCGTTGCCGAAGGTGCCAGCGCGATCGCTATCGTCACCGAATGGAACGAGTTTCGCGCGCTCGACCTTGGGCGGTTGACCGCGCCGATGGCCGAGAAGCGCATCGTCGACTTGCGCAACCTTTACGATGCCGACGAAATGACGAAATTCGGGATAGAATATGAATGTGTCGGGCGACCGGCTGCGCGTTAAATCCCGCTGTAATTTCTGAACCAGGACACGAAGGCAGGGATCCCTGAATCGATCGGGGTGGTCGGCGCATAGCCAAGGTCGTTGGCTATCGCGTCGATGTCGGCGAATGTCTCGTGAACGTCGCCATCCTGCATCGGTTTGAAATTGAGTTCGGCTTTTTTGTCGCAGGCATTTTCGATCAACTCGATCATCCGCATCAGGTTTTCGGACTTGTTGTTACCGATATTATAGATGCGATGAGGCGCGACGCCGCCGCCCGGTTTTTCGGCGCCATCGTCCCTGGGTGGCGTGTCGATGCAAGCGACCACCCCTGCAACGATGTCGTCGATATAGGTGAAATCCCGGCGCATTTCGCCATTGTTGAACACCGATATCGGAAGCCCACGGAGGATCTTGTCGGTGAACATCCACATCGCCATGTCGGGCCTGCCCCACGGCCCATAGACGGTGAAAAAGCGCAACCCGGTCAAAGGCAGGCGATACAGATGAGCATAGGTTTCGCTCATCAGTTCGTCGGCCTTCTTGGTCGCGGCATAGAGCGAAAGGGGCCGATCGACGCGATCCTCGACGCGGAAGGGAAGGTGGGTATTGCCGCCATAAACCGACGACGACGACGCGTAGACCATCGGGATTTGACGCGTGCGAGCCAGCTCCAGCAATTCCAGATGTCCGACGAGGTTGGACTGTACATAGGCTCGCGGATTTTCGATCGAGTAGCGAACGCCGGCCTGCGCGCCGAGGTGGACGATGGTGTCGAAACTCCGTCCCGCCACCGCATCGTCGAGGGCAAGCCTGTCGGCGAAGTCGGTCTGGGCAAAGGCAAAGCGATCGGAACGAAGCGTCGCCAACCGGTCGAGTTTAAGCTGCGGATCATAATATTCGTTGAGATTGTCGATGCCGAACACGGTGTCGCCCCGGTCGAGCAGTCTCCTTGCAACAGCGGCCCCGATGAACCCCGCCACCCCAGTGACCAATATACGTGCCATGCAAATGTTTCCCGCCCGCTTCAACCGATATGAATGTCATAGGCAGGCCGAGTAAAGGATTCCAGAACGCGCTTGGCGCAGCTTGCCCGAACGTGCATTGTCCGTCGGGATATTGGGAGATGTGCGATGGCGAAGTCGATGAAAACCGTGGCCATGCTAGCCACGACATTTGGTTGTTCAGTCATTCTGGTCGGGTGCACCGCCGCAATGCATCCCGGATCCGCATCGAACATCGTGGCGACGGCCCAGCTTCGCGATCCGGCAGGCGTCGCGCACGGGACAGCCCGTATCGAACGCGTCGGCACGGGGTCGCGCGTCGTCGTCGATGGACTTGCCCTGCCGCCCGGCGATCACGGGTTGCACATCCACACCGTGGGCCTGTGCGAGGGCCCGGCCTTCGCGAGCGCAGGGCCGCACTGGAACCCCGAGATGAAAATGCACGGTCGCGACAATCCCATGGGCGCGCATCTTGGGGATTTACCGAACTTGCAGATCGGAACGAACCGCACCGGCACGGTGACGTTCGATTTGCCGAAAGGAACTGCGGCGCTGCTGGATTCCGACGGGGCGTCCATCATGGTCCACGCCGCGCCCGACGATTATAAAACGGACCCCAGCGGCAACAGTGGGGGGCGGATTGCCTGCGGGGTTTTCGTCGCTGGTTAGGACTGGCCCGATGACGCTCACGCTGCACTTCCACCCGCTTTCCTCCTATTGCTGGAAAGCGTTGATCGCGCTTTATGAAGCCGATCTGCCTTTCGTTCCAAAGCTGATAGACCTCGGCGATCCGTCCGCGCGGGCCGGATTTGCCGCGCTCTGGCCCATGGCGAAGATGCCGGTGCTCGAGGTTGACGGTGGTGTCATTGCAGAGGCCACTATCATCATCGAATATCTGGCGCGACATTTTCCCGCCGCGGCCGGTCTTGTTCCGGAGGATGCCGATGCTGCCCGTGCCGTTCGGTTTGCGGATCGAATTTACGATTTGCACCTGCAGAACAACATGCAGAAGATTGTCGGCGATCGAAACCGGCTGGCCGAAAATCGGGATCCCTATGGGGTGGCCGAAGCACGAGTGATGCTCGCCGCCGCCTGCAAGATGGTCGATGATGACATGGTCGGCCACGACTGGGCGGTGGGGGATCGTTTCACGATGGCGGATTGTGCGGCGGCACCTGCGCTCTTTTACGCGGACAAGGTCATGCCGCTTGCCGACCGTTATCCCAATGCTGCCGCGTTTCTCGATCGGTTGAAAGCGAGGCCTTCATTTGCAAGGGTCCTGGTCGAAGCCGAACCCTGGGCGCAGTATTTCCCTACGGAATAGGTCGGAAATCCGGGCATTGTCGTGTTTCGCTTGAAAGCGGAGCTTATTCCACCGATATTGGACGTGTCCGGCGATGGTCGCCGGGTGAAGGAGTATATTTCGATGGCCAATTGGTCTGACCCCCGTTCGACAGCAGGCGCGGCCCCATCACTGGCCGGAACGCGCGACTCCGCAGTCGATGCGGGCCTGCGGTCCTATATGCTGTCCGTCTATAACTACATG
>JAQGKX010000179.1 GCA_028289885.1 Sphingomonadales bacterium | reverse complement strand
CATCTTTTGCCCTTGGCGGGGCTGCCCTCGCGTTTACGCGGCAGGCCTGGGCCATCGGCACGACACAGGACGTTTTGCTCGCGCGGGCTAAAGCGTCGCTCGACCGTCACCATGGCAGTTTCGTGCTTCGCGACCGGGTCGGTCTTGCCGACTTTTCGCGCCCCTCACGCGAGTTGCGCTTTCACATCGTCGACCTGATGGGCGGGACCGTCTCGTCCTATCTCGTTGCGCATGGCCGTGGGTCTGACCCCGATCATTCCGGCTGGCTCGAGCATTTCTCGAACGAGCCGAACTCACTGGCGTCCTCATCGGGCGCTTATGTAACGGGTGAGTTTTATCATGGCATCCACGGTCAGGCGATGCGCCTGAAGGGGCTCGATGCGGGCAACAGCAATGCCGAGGATCGCGCCATCGTGATCCACGGCGCGCCATACGTTAGCGAAAACCAGATCAGCACATGGGGCAAGATCGGTCGCAGCGAAGGCTGTTTTGCGGTCGCCGAACACATGCTGCCACAAGTCGTCGGCCTGCTCGGCTCGGGCCGGATGCTTTATTCCGACAAAGTCTGACACGATTTTCGTTGCCGCTTTGTTCTGGCAATGATCGGCGAGCGAGACTAGATTGCTGATCGATGGCCGACATCGATCACCCTGCCCCATCTCTCGCTCGCGTTCCGCCACGCGTCCGCAAGATCATCCATATCGACATGGACGCCTTTTTCGCCTCGGTCGAACAGCGCGATAATCCCGAATTGCGGGGAAAACCAGTCGCGGTCGGCGGCAGTCGCGCTCGTGGCGTGGTGGCTGCGGCCAGTTATGAAGCACGCGTCTTCGGCGTCCGATCAGCAATGCCGTCGGTCACGGCAGCGCGCCAATGCCCCGACCTGATTTTCGTATCTCCCCGTTTCGACGCCTATCATGCGGTGTCCCAGCAAATTCGCGCGATCTTCGCCGAGTACACCGACCTGATCGAACCATTGTCGCTCGACGAAGCCTATCTCGATGTCAGCGAGGACCGGCGCGGGATCGGATCTGCGCAGAAAACCGCGTCTGAAATTCGAGCACGGATATTGGAAGTCACCGGACTGACCGCCTCGGCCGGCGTGTCCTATAACAAATTCATCGCGAAACTGGCGTCCGACCAGAACAAGCCCGATGGGATGTGCGTAATTCCTCCGGCAAGCGGGGCAAAGTTTGTTGGCAGCCTGCCGGTCCGCCGCTTTCATGGAGTCGGACCGGTGACGGCGGCAAAGATGGAGCGACTCGAGATCCGGACCGGGGCCGATCTTTGCGCACGGTCGCTCGACTATCTACAGGCGCATTTCGGCAGCAGCGCATCTTATTTGTACAACGCCGCCCGCGGGCAGGATGACCGCCCCGTTCGATCGCATCGCGCGGCAAAGTCGATCGGCGCGGAACGAACTTTCGAAACAGACCTGACGGACCGCGATGCGTTGATGGCCGCACTCGACCGCGTGACCGAAGCTGCCTGGGCACGGATCGAGCGCAACGGTGCCTGCGGGCGAACTGTCACGCTGAAAGTAAGGTTCTCAGACTTCCACACGATCACGCGCGCACGGTCGGCGGTTGTAACCCCCGACCAGCCCGCCAGCTTTCGCAATGCAGGGATTGCACTGCTCGGAGCCATGCTTCCCACGTCCTCCGGCATCCGCTTGCTGGGCCTGACCCTATCAAGCATTGATCATAATGATGGCGTCGATGAGGAATTCCAATCTGTGCTGCCGCTTTAAGCTCTGGACCCGATTGGGGGCCTCCACTTAAACGGCGCTGGAGAACTGAAACAGGAAATGCAGATGACGCGTACGATCAATGGGCATGCGGTCAATCCGATCGGCCTGGGCTGCATGACGCTTTCATGGGCCTATGGTCTGAAACCGACCGAAGATTACAGCGCGAACCTGCTCAATCGCGCGCTGGATATCGGCTATAACCACCTCGATACCGCCCGCATTTATGGTGAGGGCCATAACGAAACGCTGATCGGCGAAACCCTGAAACACCGCCGCAAGGAGTTTTTCCTGGCGTCAAAGACCGGCATCATCGTCGATGGCGACAAACGCCGTGTCGATTGCCGCCCCGAGACGATCCGCACTGCGCTGGAGGAAAGCCTCAGGCTTCTCCAGACCGACCACATCGACCTGTATTACCTCCACCGACGCGATTTCAATACGCCTATCGAGGATTCGATCGGCGAATTGGCCAGTGCGGTGAAGGCGGGGAAAATCGGCAGCATCGGCCTCTCCGAAATGTCGGCAGACACACTCCGCAAGGCATCCGCCGTGCACCCGATCGCGGCGATGCAGACCGAATATTCGCCGATGACGCGCAATCCGGAGATCGCTGTGCTGGAGGCTTGTCGTGAACTCGGCACGACGTTCGTTGCGTTTTCGCCTGTCGGTCGCGGCGCGCTATGCGGGGTTGTGCGTGACCCGCTGGCACTGCCAAAGGGTGACATACGCCGGACGATGCCGCGCTTCATCGGTGAAAACTGGCAGCATAATCTGGGACTGATCGATGCGTTTGCCCAACTTGCGACGACGGTTGGCGTGACGGCTTCACAGCTGGCGCTCGGCTGGGTGCTGGCGAAGGGCGAGCATATCGTGACGATTCCGGGCACCGCATCGATCGAGCATCTGGAGGAAAATATCGCGCGACACGACTGGCTGCCCGATGCCGATACCGTGGCGCGTGTGGATGCTCTGATCAACCGCGAAACCGTTGCCGGCTCGCGCTATTCGGAGACCATGCAGCAGACGATCGATACGGAGGACTTCACCTGATCGGTCGGAGGACTTGAACCCTTACTGCCCGGACAGGCGAAGGTGCATCCGGACCAGGCATTTATCGATTTCGGTTCGCGGGGGTTTACCGGTCTTCAGGGCACCCGCAGCCGAGGCGAGGATCAGGTCGCGGACCTGTTCCTGCGTTTGGCCGGTGGTGTCCATCACGTCCGCGCCGACGACAGCAGCATATTCGGCACCCTCTGGGCCGACCGAGGGATAATCGCCGCGCCCTTCCCGGTGCTTTTGTTCGTCGGCGACGAGCGCGAGTTGTGCGACGCAGGCGATGTCGGCGGCCTCAGTTGGTGTGATGGCGGCTGCGGCGGCAAGAGCGATGAGCAAGGACATGGCTTGGCCTATAGCGGACTGCGGCGAAGGTTGCACCTGTCACAGTTCGCGGCGATAGCACCGGACGGTGATGAAATATCCAAAGCTCCTCGCGCTGGCCGCTGGTCTGATCTCCGCAACCGGGTTCGCGCCGCTCAACCTTTGGCCGATAACCTTGGTCTGCAGCGCGTTCATCATATCGCTGGTTCGTGATGCGCCCACGCTCCGCGGTGCACTTGCGCGCGGTTACTGGTTTGGATTCGGCAATTTTGCCGTTGGCCTGAACTGGATCGCCGGTGCTTTCCGGTACCAGGAGACGATGCCGGTCTGGCTCGGCTGGTGCGCGGTCGTCGCACTGGCCTTCTATCTCGCGATCTATCCGGCGATGGCCGCGGGGATCGCGTGGCGTGGGCGAAAACATCCCGTCGCCTTCGTGCTGTTCTTTGCCTTTGGCTGGATGCTGACCGAATATCTGCGCGCGACGATGTTCACAGGCTTCGCGTGGAACCCGATCGGCGTGGCCTGGGTGAAGACGCCCGTCGCTGGCCTCGCACGATGGATCGGCACCTATGGGCTGTCGGGACTCGTGATGCTGGAGTCCGGGCTTGTGATGGTCGCGATCCGGCAACGCAGCGTTCGACCATGGGCGGCGGCAGTCTTCATCGGACTGCCGGTCCTCGGATGGCTGGCGACGATGGGCGAACCGGGCACGACGACCCGCACGATCCGCGTTGTACAGGCCAATATCGGACAGGCGATCAAGCAGGACCCCGCCTATGACGAACGCAATTTCGGTGCGCTTGCCCGGCTGACCGGTGTTCCCGGCCCGACGCCGCGCCTGATCCTGTGGCCAGAGGCGGCGGTTCCATATTTCCTTGAAGAAGAACGCTGGGCGCGCGAACGGATCGCCCGCCTGATGGGGCCGAACGACATCGTCCTGACCGGCGGAGATGCGCTCGTCTATGACGCCAAGGGCAATGTGTCGGCGGCGCGCAATTCGCTGTTCGGGATGACGGCGGATACGAAACTGATTGCCCGCTACGACAAGTCGCACCTCGTTCCCTATGGCGAATATCTGCCAATGCGACCGATCCTGTCGGCAATCGGCCTGTCGCGGCTCGTTCCCGGCGATCTCGACTTTCTGGCGGGCCCCGGACCATTGACCTACGCCCTGCCCGGCTTCGGCAATGTCGGTGTCCAGATTTGCTATGAGATTATCTTCTCAGGTCAAGTCGTCGATCACGCGCACCGCCCCGATTTCCTGTTCAACCCGTCCAACGATGCGTGGTTCGGATCATGGGGTCCGCCACAGCATCTGGCGCAGGCGCGGTTGCGGGCACTGGAGGAAGGCATGCCGATCGTGCGCGCGACTCCGACCGGAATTTCGGCCGTGATCGATGCGAGAGGACGCATCGTCACGGCGCTTCCGCTCGGCAAGGCAGGCTTTATCCAGACGACCATCCCCGCCGTGATTTCCCCGCCCCCCTTCGCAAGATACGGAAACATTCTCTCGCTGGCGTTCGCTTTTTTCTTGGGGATGACGGGCGTTGCGATTGGCTGGCGACGTCGCTAAAGGGCGGACATAAAGTTTCCTTTATATCTGCATAGGACACCCAATGCGTTCAAGTTTTCTGTTCACGTCCGAGAGTGTTTCCGAAGGCCATCCCGATAAGGTCGCCGACCAGATTTCTGACACCGTCGTCGATCTGTTCCTTGCAAAAGACCCGCAGGCGCGCGTTGCCTGCGAGACTTTGGTGACGACCCAGCGCGTTATCCTTGCCGGCGAAGTGCGCGGCAACGGCATGATCGACACAGAGGGCAATTGGGCTCCGGGCGCGCTCGCGGAAATCGAAGCGGCTGTCCGCGCGACGGTGAAGAAGATCGGTTACGAACAGGATGGTTTTCACTGGGAAACACTCGATTTCGCCAACCACCTCCACCCGCAGTCCGCGCACATCGCGCAAGGCGTGGATGAAAGCGGCAACAAGGACGAAGGCGCTGGCGATCAGGGCATCATGTTCGGCTATGCGACCGACGAAACGCCCGACCTGATGCCGGCAACGCTCTATTATT
>JAQGKX010000168.1 GCA_028289885.1 Sphingomonadales bacterium | reverse complement strand
GGCCGCGCTATGTCGCATTATATCTGTTCTGGCTGGCGGCGTTCCTCGTGGCTCTCTCGTTCCTCGGCTATAAGGCGCGGCAAATCGTTCCCGCTTTTTCCGCACTCTACGTGGCAGCCTATGTGATATTCATCATCGGCCAATGGGAAGGCGCGGTTCATTATAATCTCGAGCCGCCGTTGCTTGCGCTCTTCCTTGGGCTTGTCGTTGCCAACACTGTCGGCGTCCCCAAGCGGCTGGAGGCAGGGTTTCGTGTTGAATTCTACGTGAAGACGGGCATCGTGTTGCTCGGCGCTACCGTACCCTTCTCGCTGATCGCGCTCGCTGGCCCCGTCGCTATTCTCCAAGCCTTTATCGTATCGGTCGTTACGTTCGGAGTGATCTATTTCACCGCCGTAAAACTCGGCCTCGATCGCCGTTTCGCCGCAACGCTCGGGGCGGGCGGGGCTGTCTGCGGTGTTTCCGCCGCCATTGCGGTGGCCGCCGCAGTGGGTGCAAAGAAAGAACATAGTTCGGTCACGATCACCGCAGTCGTGCTCTGGGCGATCGTGATGATCTTTGTGTTGCCCCTGCTCAGTCGTGCGCTCCTGTTGCCGACGGGGATTGCAGGTGCATGGATCGGCACCTCCGAATTCGCCGACGCTGCCGGTATCGCCGCCGCACAAGCCTATGGCGGCTACGCTGGCAAAGTTGCGGGCATCACCGGCACCTCGGATCAGGCCGTGCAGGCCTTCACCCTGATGAAGGTCGTTGGCCGCGACGTCTGGATCGGTATCTGGGCGTTCGTTCTCGCCATCGTCGCCACGACGCGCTGGGATGTGCAGGAAGCTGGCAGCAAGCCCGATTCGGGCGATATCTGGCGTCGCTTTCCAAAGTTCGTGATCGGGTTCCTCATCGCTTCGATCGCCATTACGGCGGCAACGTGGCAGTACAGCCTTGTCGATTATAACAAGATTGCCGTGACCGGACTGATCGGACCCATAAAAGATCTGCGGACCTGGGCGTTTATCTTCTGTTTCCTCAGCATCGGCCTGACGACGCGTTTCCGCGACCTCGCGGCAGCAGGCCGCAAGCCGCTGGCCGCTTTTTCGACAGGCGTGCTGGTCAATGTCGTCCTCGGATTCGTGCTGTCGGTTTATGTCTTTGGATCATATTGGGCAAAGCTCGGCCAGTGAGCCTGCTTCGGGTCATTCGCAGTGTCGTTGGGCAGGACAAGGGTGCGGAGCAGACGTGTTTTCCCTGCACGCACTTTTGCGACGACCCCGCCCGCATAGAGGCCGAATTGCCCGGTCTTTCGATCCTGTCTTCGGCACATGCGTCGGTGCGAGCGCAGGATGGCCTTTGCCTCCGGCACGATCTGCTGATCAATGGCAGGCGCCGCTGCTCATCGTTCGTTGCGAAGTAGCAAAAGTAGAATAAGTAGCTAGCACATGCCCTTTTTGCGCCTGGTTTTGTCCGAAAGTTCGATCCAGACAGGAGCGTGATCGCTTGTCTTCACCCAGCCGCGCACATGGGCATCGACCTGCGCATCGACGAGGCGATCGGCGAGCGTGGGACTCAGCAAAAGGTGGTCAAGCCGAAGACCGGCATTACGACCATAGGCGTTCCTGAAATAATCCCAGAAGGTGTAGATGATCTCGTCCGGGTGAATCGTGCGCAGTGCGTCGGTCCATCCCTGTTCGAGCAATCGAAAATAGGCGGCCCTGACTTCGGGCGCGAACAATGCGTCATCAACCCAGCGTTCGGGTTTATAAACGTCGCGCGTCGTCGGCATTACGTTGAAATCACCGGCCAGCATGACCGGCAGACCCGAGCCAAGTAATTCGGCTGCATGGGCGATCAACCGTTCGAACCATTCGAGCTTATAGTCGAATTTCGGGCCGGGCCGGGGATTGCCGTTAGGCAGATAGAGGCCGCCGACGATGATGCCATTGATAGCGGCTTCGATGTAGCGACTGTGCGCGTCCCCCTCGCCTCCGGGCAGCCCGCGCCGGGTCTCGTGAATCTCGCCGATGCGACTGAGGATGGCGACACCGTTCCAGCTTTTCTGTCCCTGCCAGATGGCATCATAACCCAGGTCGCGGATGGGTTTTTCAGGGAACTTGTCCTGAGGTGCCTTCAGTTCCTGGAGGCAGACGATATCGGGCCGTTCTTCCTCCAGCCATCGCAGCAACACCGGCAGGCGACCGTTGACGCCGTTTACGTTGTAGGTCGCGACCTTCATGCCGTCAGGTCTTGCGCGGTTATCGCCATCTATTCGCTATCAGTCTCGACAGGATGGGTAGTGCCAAGTTCTGCTTATGCAAAAAGCCCCGCGCCCGAAAGCGCGGAGCCTGTTGGAGTAGCGATCAGCGCGGTGTGTGCTTGCGCTTGTTCTTCGATGTGGTGCCATCGGTCGGAGGCGTCGTTGCGGTAGTATCGCCCGAAGTGCCCGACGTCGCCGTCGTATCGGTCGGCGTCGAGGTCGTGGACGCCGAGGAATCGGTGGCGGGGCTTCCGCTCATGGGCGTACCGGTTGTCCCGCTCGCTCCGTTTGCGCCGGTCGTACCCATCGTCGATGGGCTCGACCCGCTCGTCCCCTGACCCGTCGTCGTCTGGGCAAGGGCAGCACCGGGCAGCGCGACGGCGGCCAGCAGGGCAATGAAAGTTTTCGTCATATTATCAATCCGTTACTACGGCGGCAGGGGGTTTGCCGACCCGTTATTAACTACCCCGGTTCGGACCCGTTCCGCGACCCCCGCACGACGCGACCCGTCCGGCTTTCGGTTCGTCTCAAGGGTCAGGCGTGCATAAGACGGGTTCGGGACAAATCGCGATCGCGCTTGCATCGGCGGGGTCACACCGCCATTTCGGCGTCATGAACGATGCTCCTCTTCGCGCGACGATCGTGCCCGTCACCCCACTCCAGCAGAACTGCACGCTTTTCTGGTGCACGAAGACGATGCGCGGTGCGTTCGTCGATCCGGGGGGCGACTTGCCCAAGCTGAAGCGCGCCGCCGAGCAGAATGGCGTGACGATCGAGAAAATCCTGATCACCCACGGTCATATCGACCATTGCGGAGAGGCGGGTACGCTGGCCAAGGAACTCGGCGTCAGGATTGAGGGTCCCCATGAAGCCGACCGTTTCTGGATTTCGCGGCTGGAGGACGATGGCCGGCAATATGGTGTCGCGGGCCGCATTTTCGAACCTGATCGCTGGCTGGTGAACGGCGATCAGGTGACCGTCGGCGACCTGACGCTCGATGTCTATCATTGCCCCGGCCACACCCCCGGCCATGTCATATTCCATCACCCCGAATCTAAGGTCGCAATGGTCGGCGACGTGTTGTTCCAGGGTTCGATCGGGCGCACCGACTTTCCGATGGGCAATCATCAGGACCTTTTGGACGCCATAGTGACGCGCCTGTGGCCGCTGGGCGGCGACACCGCGTTCGTTCCCGGTCACGGTGCGATGTCGACCTTCGCTCATGAACGCGAAAGCAATCCCTATGTAGCAGACAGGGTTCTGGCCCTCAGTTGACCCCGGAGACCCGAATGCGACGTAAGCTGGACGATTTTTTCACCAACATCGCGTCGTGGATCGCCGCCGCCTCCGGCCAGCCCGGTGCGTTCGTCATCGCGCTGGTCATCGTTATCGTCTGGGGCATCACCGGGCCGATTTTCCATTATTCGGAAACCTGGCAACTGGTCATCAATACAGGCACGACCATCGTCACGTTCCTGATGGTGTTCCTGATCCAGAACTCCCAGAACCGCGATACCGCGTCGATGCAGGCAAAGCTCGATGAATTGCTCTACGCGCTGGACGGCGCGCGCGAGCAGTTCATCGGCATCGAACACCTCAGCTCCAGTGAGATCGAACGCATCCGCCACGAACTGGAGGCCGAAGTTTGCGGTCTCAAAAGCGTCAAGGTCAATGAGAGCGTAAGCAAATTGATCCGACGACTCTAGCAGTGATCAGCCCTGGCGCACCATCTCGGTCGTCACGACATGGGCGGGTGTCATATAGGGGATCGTGATCGCATAGAGCGCCAGGCCGACCATGACGATAAATGTCGCGAGTATCCCGAAACTGCGACCGATCGACCATCCATCCATGCCGAAACCATGCGCGACACGACCGATCAGATAGACCGCCATTGCCGACCACAACAGGATCGAACTGCCCGCCGCAAGTTCGATCAGTGCGAACAGGATCAGCACGATCGGCGTGTATTCGATAAAGTTCGCCTGTGCCCGCATGCGCGCGATCAGCGGCTCGTTGCCCCCGTCGCCAATCGATACTTTTGCAGCACTGCGTTTCTGGCCTACTCGTAGCGCGAGCCAAAGATTGATCAGTGCCGACGCGCCCGCAGCCGTCAATGTAACCGGTAAAATCATGACACCCATCCCTTGTTTTTCTTGACCGCCCACTCGCACAGCAGCGTTTGCCTTGCAACGAGCAGAAGAATCGCTATAGGCCCATCGCTCGCAAGCGGGAGATATTGGCCGCCATCATTCGCGGCCCGTCTTACGGGTTGTCGGGCAATGGCCGGA
>JAQGKX010000161.1 GCA_028289885.1 Sphingomonadales bacterium | reverse complement strand
CGGGCCTCGAAAAGCAACTCGCCGAAGCCGAAGGCGCGGCGGCGGGCGCGATGTTGCGGGAGGAAGTCACTGCCAACGACATAGCGGGAATCGTCGCGCGTTGGACCGGCATCCCGGTTGAACGGATGCTGGAGGGCGAACGCGAAAAGCTGCTCGCGATGGAATCGGTCATCGGCAAACGCGTCATCGGGCAGGAGGACGCGATCAAGGCCGTGTCCGCCGCCGTCCGCCGCGCGCGTGCGGGGTTGCAGGACCCCAATCGTCCGCTCGGCAGCTTCCTGTTCCTCGGACCAACGGGGGTCGGCAAAACCGAACTGACCAAAGCGCTCGCCGAATTCCTGTTCGACGATGGTTCCGCAATGGTCCGCATCGACATGAGCGAGTTTATGGAGAAACATTCGGTCGCCCGCCTGATCGGTGCCCCTCCGGGCTATGTCGGCTATGAAGAAGGCGGCGTTCTGACCGAAGCCGTCCGCCGTCGTCCCTATCAGGTGATCCTGTTCGATGAGGTCGAAAAGGCGCATTCGGACGTGTTCAACGTGCTGTTGCAGGTGCTCGACGATGGCCGCCTGACCGATGGACAGGGGCGCACGGTCGATTTCACCAACACGCTGATTATCCTGACGTCGAACCTCGGCAGCCAGTATATCGCCAATTTGCCCGACGATCAGACGGTTGCCTCGGTCGAGCCACAGGTCATGGAAATCGTGCGCGGTCATTTCCGGCCCGAGTTCCTCAACCGGCTGGACGAGATCATCCTGTTCCATCGCCTGTCGCAGGCGAACATGGGCCCGATCGTCGATATTCAGGTCTCGCGCGTCCAGAAACTGCTGGCCGATCGCAAGGTTACGCTCGAACTGACCGACGCCGCGCGGGCTTGGCTGGGCCGGGTGGGTTATGATCCGGTCTATGGTGCAAGGCCGTTGAAGCGGGCTGTGCAGAAATATCTGCAGGACCTGCTCGCCGACGCGATCCTGCGCGGGGATGTGCCCGATGGGTCGACTGTGCGTGTCGATGAGGGCGATGGAGGGCTGGTGCTGGTCTACACGTGACAAAGCGGGTGGTGGTTGGCAAATACATTATGATGAATACTGGATTTGCCATCGACCCTCGCCATGATCCACGCTTATTGGCGGCGACCTTTGCCAGAACCGGCAGGATCAGAATTTCCAATTTCCTCTTACGCGACGCGGCCGAAATGCTGCATGACGAACTTGCAGCATCGGCCGCTTGGCGACGCGTTATCAACGGCAAGGACAAGGTCTTCGAAATCTCGCGTGCCGATTTTGCCTCGCTCGATCCTGGCTACCGAATACAGATTCAAGATAGAATAACCGCTGCAAGTCTCAACGGGTTTCAATTCACTTATGAAACGATCCGGATAAGCGACGATATGGTCGAACGTGGCAAGTCAAAAACTGCGCTTGACGCCTTTCTGGATTTTATGAACGGTGTTGACGTCCGGCAATTCTTCCGCGACCTGACACAGGCCACGCGCGTCGATCTGATTGATGGACAAGCCACCGCTTATGGTCCTGGCGATTTCCTGTCACGCCATGACGACAACGTTGTGGGAAAACGCAGGTTAGGTGCCTATGTGCTGGGCCTGACGAAAAACTGGCAGCAGCAATGGGGGGGTGCGTTGCAATTCCACGCGGGCGCTCCCGAGACATGGACACCTGCGTTCAACACGCTCGCCTTGTTCGTCGTGCCGCAACAGCACAGTGTTGACCACGTGAGTTCCGATGCAGATCGGCTTCGCCTGTCCGTCACAGGTTGGCTGCGAAATCGCTCATGAAATAGCGGGAGACCCCTCTCCGGACCTCCCGCCAATCATTTATCCTCTTAGAAGCCAGCCGAAATGCCTGCGAAGAATGTACGCCCGATCACGTCATAGGTGTTCGGGAAGGTGCTGCCCGCATTGGCATCGGCACCGACGGTATCACCGACAATCGGCGACTTTTTGTCGAACAAATTCTGTACGCCGGCGCGGAACGTGAACTTGTCGTTGACCGCAAAGCTCGCAGTTTCGTCGAAGTAGCTGAAGCTCGGAATTCTAGAGACGAGAATGCTAGTCTGTGCGTCTTCCTTTACCGCACCGAAATAACGCCAGCGGGTTGAGAAGTTGATGCCGTTGAAGCCAAGGTTCAGATCGACGACGTGCTTCCACTTCGCAATTGGCTCAAGGTTGCAACCTGAACCAAAGCGTCCCGCACACTGGATCGCTTCTTGCGTCGGATCGGACTGCTTCTTGTACGACGCAGTGTAAGTACCTGCGACGGACAGTCCATAACTAAACCCGGTCTGCTCGCCGCCATGGTAGCTGGCGGCAACGTCGATACCACTGGTCTTGATGACGGCAATGTTGCCCAGTCGTCCGGGAACACCAACGTTAAGTGGACCGCTTAGCGATCCATCGAGGCTGTTCCTGACGATCCCCGAACACGCAGCACTCGCGGCATTCTTGTCGATGTTATAGCACTGGTTGACCGTGATCGACGGCGGTGTGGAATCAATCGCGTTGGCAATTCGAATGTTATAATAATCGACCGAGAACGAGAATGCCCGCAACGAAGGAAGGTTCACGACCACACCAGCCGTGAAAGTATCGGATTTCTCGGCCTTCAGGTTTGGATTGCCGCCGCTAAAGATATTGATTTGACCAGAGATCGGTGCCGGAATGCTTCCGATCCGGTTTGCCGGAGCGCCCTGTGCGATACAGATTGCGGCGTTGGCAGCAGTTACGCCGGTCCCAGCGCAGGGATCGTTGTTGAGGCTGCCAGTTCCGGCCACGACTGGCGAGTAAAGTTCATAGATATTTGGAGCGCGGACAGCGCGCTGGTAAATACCGCGAAACCGCACGCCTTCGACGGGAGCCCAGTCGCCACCGCCCTTATATGTGTATACGCTGCCCACCGTAGAATAGTCCGAATAGCGGAAGCCGCCTTCCAAGCCGAGTGAGTAGAAGAAAGGACGGTTCTGGACGAGCGGAACCTTTATTTCACCGTACACTTCCTTGACGGTGTACTTGCCCGAAATGTTCTGGCCTTGGCCGTAATAAATCAGATCGCCCGAAGCATAGTTGGCATCGACTTTCGTCGCCCCGGTCTCACGTCGATACTCGACGCCGAATGAGAACGCCGCCGGACGTTCCGCAAACGGACTTTGCAGGAAGCCAAGATCGCCCGTCAGGTTGGCGCCCGCGACGAACTGCGTGGTTTTCGTATCTTGCAAGGCATCACGAAGAACGAATGCCAACTGGCTCTGCGGTATCGTACCCGTCGTAAAAAGGTTCAGGGGCACGCAACCGTTCGAAGGGTCGAAGCACTGTGGACCGTTTGGCCCCTGCACGACGTCAAGCGCCTGTTGGAGAGCCGTGTAGGAAAGGTCGTTCTTCAGAACCTCGTGACGTTTGGTTTCACCATATTGCGCGAAAACGTCCCATTTCAAACTCGTGCCAAGGTCGCCGCGAAGGCCGCCGACGAACTGATAATTCTTTGTCGTATGATCTTCGATACGCCCACCGGTTTCGGTAATGCGACGGCGGATACCGATCTGCGACGTTCCGGCACGCGCAGTCGGATCGGTACTGACATCGGAACCGTCGTTGATTGTGGCGGTGGCAGGATCAAAGAAAACTGCCCGTTCCGAGGCAGTCAGGAAAGGGTTCGCTGGATCGATATTAAAGAAGAATCCAGCCGTCGCGGTCGGAGCGAGTGTCGTGATAACTTTCGAATGAACATAATTCGCGCGACCATAGAATTCGACCCCATCGGTGATATCGTAACGCACCAGCGCCATCGCATTGTACCGTTCGAACGGTAGCTGGACATAATTGACGGGTGTGAAGTTATAGAGTTGCACGTTTGGCGACAACACTCCCGAGTCGGTGATTTGCAAACGACCCTGGCCCGTATCGAATGCCGTTGGAGTTGTGTTGCTCGACCCTGCGGAGGTTACCAGATCGCTAGAATCAACCGCATTGCTGTTGCGAGGCCGATCGCCGAACTTGACGCCCTGGCGTTTTGAATAACCGCCAGAAACTACGATGTTACCGCGATCGCCAAGAGCAATACCGCCCGTCAAGCTGGCATCATATTGTGCGCCATCGCCTTGTCCGGAAACCTGCGAGCTAAGGTCGGCACGGAGGCCGGTGAACCGATCATCCAGGATGAAGTTCACCACGCCCGAAATTGCATCCGAACCGTAAACCGCCGATGCACCGCCAGTCAGCACGTCGATACGTTTGATCAGTGCGGTCGGGATTGTGTTGACATCGACCGAACCAGTGGTGTCGTATGTGGGAGCACGCTTGCCATCCAGCAGGACGAGCGTACGATTCGACCCCAGACCACGAAGATCGACCGTCGCAGCGCCATCGCCGGGATTGTTGCTGGCACTTGTCTGACCTGCGACAAACTGGGGGTTTGCAGTCAACAATTGCTCCACAGTCACGGAGTTGTTGAGCTTCAGGGCTTCCCCGCTGAGAGTTGCCACCGGACTTGATGCCTGAAGGTCGGGACGCTCGATGCGCGAACCGGTTACGATGATCGTCCCTTCTTCTGCCGCATCATTGATCGCAGGCTGAGCCGCGACCGACGGCGCCGGATTTGGCGTTACCTGCGCAAAAGCGGCTGTTGCCGGCAAAGCGGCAACAAGGAGCGTCGAGGCAAGAAGCCGCGCCCGATAATTATGGGTCATGAACAATCCCTTGTTTGATCGCATCGTTGTGATGCCGACCTGGTGCTCCCCCGAGGGGCGATGGGCGGATTAAATCAGCACGATCTTCGTGCGGCAATGCCGGTTGGGGCAGCACACCGTTTTAATTTGCAACCTGTAACTCAATTGCCACACATTTCACGCGATAGGGTTGCACGAAAAACGGGCGCCAATTGCTTGGCGCCCGTTCCATTAAGACGAGATGATCAGAGCTTGAGTCGAACACCCGCGTAGTAGCGACGACCAATGGCGTCGTATGTTCCCGAGTCCGTTTCGGCACCAGTAGTGTCACCAGGCAGACCCGAGTAAATTGGTGGCGGCGTAACATCGAACAAGTTGTTGACGCCGACATAAAACTCATAGTGATCGCCGGCCCCGAATTTCGCCTGCAGATCCGAGTAAAACTTCGGTGCAATTTTAACGCGGGGATCGTGACGGTCAACTGGTCCTCTATCAACCCCTGAGACGGGATCAGTGTCGGTCAACTGGGCGACGAACTGGTCGTCCAGATAAGCTTTGCCGATATAGGTTCCGCGATATTCGAGGGAAAATGCGCCAGTCGAAAAGCCGACCGTTGCCAGAAAGCGATCACGCGAAGCGCCAACTTCACCAGCGAAATAGTCGATCGGGGCACCCGGCAGCGGGATGGAATAACCATCCAGCAAGTGAGTGTAAGCGACAGACATATTGACGTTACCCTTCAGACCAAAGGTGTCGAGACTTTGGTGATATCCGACAGTGACGTCGATGCTGCTCGAATAAACGCCGCCGCTGTTGCTTGCACCGCTGTTAATGAACTGCAGCGAACCAGCGCTGTTTGCTCCCTCAGGCGCTGGACGCCGCGTGACGAACTGGCAGAAACCTTGGTTACCTTGCTGGAAACATTGGCTCAGGATGAACTGCCGTGGCGTGCTGACGATAGCACCCTTGATGCGCGTCTTCGAATAATCGACGGTCACCGTGAAGTTGCGCAACGCATTGATTGAGCGCGGGTTGATAACCACGCCTGCGGTCAATGTGTCAGCCGTTTCCTGCTTCAGATTGGGGTTGCCGGTATCGAAACCACTGATGCCTTGCGCATCGGGCTGGGTAACAGCGAACGCCCCGCCGTTGGCTGCAATATTTGCATTAACACCGGCAAACGAGCGGCAGGTCGTGCCCAGTGTGCCGGCCGTAGTTGCCGTCACGCCAATGCAAGGATCGATGATTCCGGTCGGGAATGTCTGGCTTGCACCCTGGAACAATTCGCTCACATTCGGTGCGCGAGTTGCACGCGCTACAACACCGCGAAACCGGATATCCGCGACGGGCGAAAACTCGGCTCCATAGTTATAGCTATATACCGTCCCGATGCTCGAATACTTCGAGACACGCGCGGCCCCCCGAAGCTCGAGAGCGTGGAAGAAAGGCCGGTCGGTCAACAGTGGGACACGGATTTCGCCATATCCTTCGGTGACGTCAAACGAACCGCGCGTATTGGGAATGGCGTTGCCGCCGTTTTGCCCGGCCTGCGAAAGCGCATCGAAAGAGGCTGAGCTGCTCTCCTTGCGATACTCGAAGCCAGCAGCAAGACCAATTTCCCCTGCCCCCCAATAATCGCCGAGGCTGCCCGAGATGTTAGCGCCAACATCCTTCTGCGAAGCAAACGCCTGACGGTTGCTGTCGGCACGGATATAAGCCGCCTGCTGTGGTGTAAGTGTGTTCGCTCCGAAGATATTGACTGGCACGCAACCTTGCGAGCGCGCGTTTACGTCCTGGCAGACGGGATTGCCGTTGGCGTCCGGAACGACTGCGAGAGCGGCGCGGAAGTTGAACAGGTTGACCTGCCCCGTTCCAGTCTGGTTGTCGTCGGTACGCCCGTAGTTGAAGAAGGCATCGTAATGCCATCCCTTCGCAAAGTCCCCTTCGACGCCTACGACGACACGATAGGTCGTTCGGTCGGCGGTGCTGGTGCGGTTGCCAATGTCGGTAAGGCGACGCGTGAACGATACGTCACGCAAGCCATCACCGGTATTATCCGTGAGTGTTGCCAGCAGGGCGGCAGGCACGAACGGATTGACGTAGATCGCGCCGCCGGGGAGCCGCTGCTCCACATTGAAAAATCCGCCCGTTCCTTGGAAAATCCCGTTGGTCCCGGCACTTGAAATAGCAAAAGGTTCAAGCTGAGTGGTCACGTGGCTTTTTGCAAAAGTACCCTCGACAAAAACGTTAATGGCTGGGGCGACCTCATAGTTCGCCCGTGTCGCAAGCAAAAAACGCTCAACCGGCACCGCAATCGTCCGGACAGCGGAACGGTTGTATCCGTCTGCTGCGCGGGTCGGAGTACCGTTGATCGAAAAACCTGGAATAAAGTTACCGTTTGCGTCGAATGTTCCAGCAGTTGCTCCGGGTGCGTTGAAAAAACGGCCCTGAGGAGCAAAACTTGAAAAGTTTGGCTTGATGAGCGTGAACAAGTCACCGACATCGCCGGTCGAGAGACCGCCCAGGCTGCCTTGGTCAATCGCGGACCGGGCGCGATCCTGGGACAGGACCGAACCGTCCTTTGAATAACCAGCGTAAGTAATGATATTACCTTTGCCCTCGTTAAAATTGGCACCAATCGTCAAGTTATACTGCTGTTTCGAATCGTCGCCACGCTCCGAAATGCCGCGCTGCACGTTGGCTTCGAGACCCTGGAAGTTCTTGCGATAGATAAAGTTGACGACACCGGCGACGGCATCCGAACCATATATGGACGATGCACCGCCCGTAAGCACGTCGACACGCTCGATAAACGAGGTTGGAATGGAGTTGAGATCGACCGCCTGGTCGTTAGGGCTACCCGAAACGAAGCGCCGACCATCAACAAGGACGAGCGTACGCGAAGTCCCCAGATTACGTAGATCGATCGTTGCGAGCCCGGCACCGGATGTCGAAAAGTTCGAGTTTGTTCGACTTACAGCCGGAGTACCAAAGACGGGATTTTGCAGGAGAACATCCTGCACGTTTGCTGCACCGGTGGATTGAATGGCTGCCTGGTCGACAATCTGCAGAGGGGAGGCCGACTCCAAAAGAGGGGACGCAATGCGCGATCCTGTGACGATGATCGTCTCGCTCTCATCCGCGGGTGTCGGGTTGACGGCCTGGGCATAAGCGCTGGTTCCCGATGCTCCTACG
Organism: Sphingomonadales bacterium; assembly: GCA_028289885.1. Classification (GTDB taxonomy): domain Bacteria; phylum Pseudomonadota; class Alphaproteobacteria; order Sphingomonadales; family Sphingomonadaceae; genus Sphingomonas_O. The sequence continues at coordinate 4,585 of JAQGKX010000161.1, read as the reverse complement.
ATCATCGTTGTGACGAGCAAAGCGGCTCGCAATGAATGTCCAACCATTTTAATTCCCCGTTGTATGCCGCTTGGCGGCTAGATTTATTTCGATTGTTTCCGCGACTTCTGCGGTAATGGTCTTTTTTTGAAACGCTTCACCGGGCAATGCAATATCCGTGGGAGCAACTGCGACACAATGGCGCTAATGTGTAACATTTTAGTCACAGGTCCCATTAAGCGCTATTCTGCTATGCCGGCAGTCGTCGCAAAAAGGGAGTTGTCCGTGAACAAAAGGTACTTGCGCATTGCCATCGTGGCGCTGGCGATTTCTGGAACGGCGCACGCGAACGCTGAAAACTCTGCGTCGTTGCAAGCCATTAATTCCTGTCGGTCGATCGCGAATCCATCTGAACGGCTTTTGTGCTACGACAAAGCAGCAGATAAGCTTAAACTTGCCGAAGTTGCGGGCGACATCGTGGTGATTGATCGAGAGCAAATTCGCAAAACCCGCAAGGGTTTATTTGGGTTTAACATCCCGCGGATTCCTTTCCTCAGTTCCAATGGAGATGATCGGGCACAGCAAGCGCAAGATGCCCAGCTCGAAACGATCATTACCGCCCGGCGCAGTTTGGGTTATAATTTGTGGCGACTGACGTTAGCCGAGGGAGGAACGTGGGAAACGACCGACGCGAACGTTCATCTCGATCCAACCGTGGGATCAAAGATCGTAATCAAACGCGGAATATTGGGCAATTATGTCGCCAAGATTGATCCGGTTCCGCTGGTTCGCCTGAGACGTGTCAATTAGCGACCCCCTGCGGATCGATGCGTTCATCGTGCCACTTCATCCCCCAATGAAGATGCGGTCCCGTTGCCCGTCCGGTCATGCCGATCGCGCCGATCTGTTGTCCCTGACGGACATGGTCGCCGACCTTCACGTCGATTCGCGAAAGGTGGAGGAATGCGCTGTTCAGGCCCATGCCGTGGTCGATCATCAACAGATTGCCTTCGAGTGTGAAGGGACTTGCTGCCGCCAATATGACAACCCCGTCTGCCGGGGCCGACACAGGGGTGCCGACAGCGCCCGCAACATCGACGCCGTTATGCGGCGCGCCCGGTTCTCCGGCGTAGACGCGTTGCGATCCGAACACGCCGCTGATCCGCCCGCGTGCTGGCCAGGTGAATGCCTGCCGCCAGCCCTGACTGTCGCTGACGACATGGCGCGCGGCCTCGATCTGGGCGAGTTCGGCGGGGCGACGCGCTTCGAACTCGGCGTCGGGCTGGCTGTGATGCGGGAGCGTTGGCAGGCTTTCGATCCGCCACGCGCGGGGTGCGACGGCGATGCGTTCGGTGACGGACCGGCCGCTCGCAAGCGTCGCGCTCAGGATGGAAAGTCCCGCATGATCACGCCCGAATGCGATGACGAACCGGCCATCGGGGGCAAAGGCAATGTCTGCACCGTCCTTGACGAGCCGTACCGTCCCCGCAGGAACGGTTCCAAGCGCCATGCCGCCCTGTTGCGCGCTCCGGTCGAGGCGAAATGCTCCGACCGAAACCGGGTTTTGTGGCGGAACAGGTACGGGTCCAGCACCACCGACCGTCGGCAGCAAGACGAGCGCAATCGCCGCCCACCGCCACGAAGTCATAGGTTGAGCATGGCCTTGGTCGAAATCTCAGCCGACGCGTAAGGCTCTTGCCGAACGACGCTCCAGTAACGCAACTCCTCGAGCGGGATATGCTCGCCGCTCACCGCGCAAACGACGTGGTCGCCCTGCGCCAGCAGCCGGAAACCATTGGGTTCATAAATCAGCTTTGCCGCGCGACCGCCGGGAGACATCAGCATTTTCCGTATTCCTAGAACAAACTATCCTGTTGCGGCTTATCATAGGTCGGACGCGCCGCTCGCTCAACCCGGGCTGGCTTGGCCGACGCCCCCTCCACTCGCGCCCCTTCAACGCGCGCATCTACCGGTCCGTCGGCAAAATGCAGCGTCAGCGCGCCAGCAGCCTGTGCGGCACCGACGCTTGCCACCACGCCGCCGCCCCGTTTCTCGACCCAGGCATAACCACGTTCGAGCGGCTTGTTCGGGTGCAACGACTGCGCCACTCGCCACAACCGGTCCAGCTGGTCGCGCGCCTGTGCGATAGGCCGCTCTACCAGCCGAGCCTCGAGTCGCACGCCCGCCAGCCGCTCCTGCGCGCGTGCCAGCCGGTGCTGCAGCAATGCCGGACGCAACGCGCCGCTCGCCCGCGCAACATCGCCGCGAGCTTCGGCCAACCGGTGGCCGAGTCCCCGCCGCAGCCGTCCGCCCAGATCGTCGGTCTTCTGCCGCTGGGGGCCGAGCAGGGCATCGGGTTTCGGCAATCGCGCCGTTAGCGCCCGCAATCGCTCGCCGCCATGATCGTGATAGCGGTGGGCACAGCTCAGGGTCCGGCTCGATAATTCCTGCACCAAGCCAAGCAGGTCACTTCGCACCGGCACCGCCATCTCGGCTGCAGCCGTTGGTGTCGGCGCGCGGACGTCGGCGGCGAAATCGCAAAGGCTGGTGTCGGTCTCATGCCCGACCGCCGAAATGATCGGGATCGTACACGCAGCCACCGCGCGCACCGCAACCTCCTCGTTGAAGGCCCACAGATCCTCGACCGATCCACCGCCGCGGGCGACGATGACGAGGTCGGGACGGTCAGCACCCTGCATCGCCGAAAATCCATCGACCGCGTTGGCAACCGCCTGCGCCGCGCCATTGCCCTGCACGATCACCGGCCAGACGATCACCCGAACCGGGAAGCGGTCCGACAACCGGTGCAAGATGTCGCGAATCACCGCGCCTGTCGGGGACGTCACGACGCCGATGCTGCGCGGCAGGTACGGCAGCGGCTTCTTTCGCGCGCCATCGAACAGCCCCTCGCCCGCCAGTTTCGCCTTCAGTTTCTCAAGCAGCGCCAGCATCGCGCCCGCCCCAGCCAGCTCCAGCCGCTCGATCACGATCTGATATTTCGACCGGCCCGGATAAATCGTCAGCTTGCCCGTTGCGATGACGTCCGCGCCATCCTCAGGCGCAAAGGCCAGCGCCGCTGCCGTTGCCTTCCACATCACACCGTCGATGACCGCCTTGTCGTCTTTCAGCGCGAGGTAGCAATGCCCCGAGGCAACGCGCTTCCACCCCGAAATCTCGCCACGGATACGGACGCGGCCGAAACCGTCCTCGACGTGCCGCTTCAGGCGCGACGACAGTTCGGACACCGTCAGCGGAGCGGCGTTGTCGCCCGGCGCGCTCTCGGCTAACAGCCGCCCTTCGAAATCTGTGAGGTCGTCCATGAATATCCTGCTGATCGGTAGCGGCGGCCGTGAACATGCGCTTGCGTGGAAGCTCGCGCAGTCACCCCTGACAGATAGTCTGTTCGCCGCGCCGGGCAATCCCGGTATCGCCGAACACGCCGAACTGGTGGCGCTGGACGTTGGCGATCACGCGGCGGTCGTGGCGTTTTGCAAGGCCAAGAGCATTGGCCTCGTCGTTATCGGCCCCGAAGGTCCGCTGGTCGATGGCCTCGCCGACAGCCTGCGCGCCGCCGACATTCCAGCGTTCGGCCCCGGCAAACTCGCCGCGCAACTGGAGGGATCTAAGGGCTTCACAAAAGACCTGTGCGCGGCCCACAACATCCCGACCGCTGCGTTCAGCCGCCATACCGCCGCCGCCACCGCCCGCGCTTCCGTCGGCGCCTTCGGCTATCCGGTCGTGATAAAGGCAGACGGCCTCGCCGCCGGCAAAGGCGTCGTCATCGCCGAAACCGAAGCCGAAGCCCTGTCCGCCATCGACGCCATGTTCGACGGCGCGCACGGCGGAGCGGGCGCGGAAATCGTTATCGAAGAGTATATGACCGGCGAGGAAGCCAGCCTGTTCGCGCTGACCGACGGCACCACCGTCGTCGCCTTCGGTTCGGCACAGGATCACAAGCGCGTCGGAGAGGGCGATACCGGGCCGAACACCGGCGGCATGGGCGCGTATAGCCCCGCCAGCGTCCTTACCCCCGAACTTCAGGCGCGCGCGATGCACGAGATCATCGAGCCGACGGTAAAGGCAATGCGCGATGCCGGGATTCCCTTTGTCGGCGTACTCTACGCCGGGCTGATGCTGACCCCCGATGGCCCCAGGCTGATCGAATATAACGCCCGCTTCGGCGATCCGGAAACGCAAGTGCTGATGCCGCGCTTCGATGGCGATCTGGCCGCGCTGCTGCTCGCCGTATCGACCGGAACGCTCGACGAGGCGCGTCCGCCGGTCTTTCGCCCGCAAGTTGCGCTTACCGTCGTCATGGCCGCGAACGGCTATCCCGGCGATCCCGAAAAGGGCGGTGCAATCGATGGCCTGGGCAAAGCCACGGAACAGGGTGCACTGGTGTTTCATGCCGGAACGCGGGCAAGTCCCGGTGGACTTGTCGCTGCGGGCGGTCGTGTCCTTAACGTGACGAGCATGGGCGATACTGTGACATTCGCACAACAGTCAGCTTATAAAGCGCTGGACTCCATACAATTTCCAACCGGTTTCTTTCGCCGCGACATAGGCTGGCGTGAAGTCGAGCGGGAAATGGCGGTAACTTGATCCA
>JAQGKX010000148.1 GCA_028289885.1 Sphingomonadales bacterium | reverse complement strand
GGCTGGTGGCGTCTGGGCGTTGAAGGATTGGAACGACTGGCTCGACAATCCCGAACTCGGCCAGATCGCCTTTCAGTTCGGAACGCGCCCCCTGCTGACACAGGAAAGCCCGATCCCGCAGGGTTGGTAAGACCGGCTGATGACGCTGGAAGAAGGCGATATTCTTCTTCACCGTTTTTCGCCCACCGGCTTTTATTCCAGCGCCGTTCGCAATCCGTTCCTGCGCGACCTCGAACACCGCAGCGAACGACAGATCGCCTTTTCAGGCGAATCGGTCGGCGACCACACGCACCAGCTCGACGTCGGCGTGAAGGGCAAGCATTTCTGGGTCACGCGCGGCGACCTGATGCGCGCCCGCGAATGGTATGGCCTTGGCTATACCGACGCGCTGAAGACCCCCGACAACACGCTCGTCTTCGTGACGCCGCCCGAAAAGGCCACGATCCGCAAGGACCAGGCCGACTGCATGGGCTGCCTGTCGCATTGTGGCTTTTCGGCGTGGAAAGACCATGACGACTGGTCGACAGGCTATCTCGCCGACCCACGCTCGTTCTGCATCCAGAAAACCCTGCAGGACATCGCGCACGGCGGGCCGGTCGAGGAAAATCTGATGTTCGCAGGCCACTCGGCATTCCGGTTCAAGCGTGACCCGTTTTATTCGAACGGCTTCGTGCCGACGGTGAAGCAACTGGTGGACCGGATATTGACCGGGGACTGATCCGGCGGGGGATTAGGGAGCCTCTGTCGAAGATCTAGGCGCTACACGGCCCGCTTTGCACATGATCGGGTCTATGATATTGTCCGCCGCGAGAACCGGGGGACCAGATAATGGCAAAAGGTATCTACGCGTTATTCGCCGTAACAGCTTATGCGATCTTCCTTGCAACGTTCCTGTACCTTATCGGGTTCGTCGGAGACTTTCCCCTGTTGCCTGCAACGGTTGACAGCGATGCGCTCCCCGCTTCACCCGTCGCGATATTGATCGACGTCGCGCTGATCGCCGCATTTGGGATCCAGCACAGCGTCATGGCGCGTCAGGGGATCAAACGGGCGATGGCAGCCTATGTGCCCAAACCCGTCGAACGCAGCCTTTACGTCCTCGTTTCCAGCGTATTGCTCATGATCCTGTTTGTTTTCTGGCAGCCGCTTGCGGGCGATATCTGGCGCGTGGAAAATGGCGCATTGTCGATCGTCCTGTGGGCGCTGTTTGCCGCTGGCTGGATGATCGTCCTGTTCAGCACCTTCCTGCTCAATCACTTCGAACTGTTCGGGCTGCAGCAGGTCTATCTGCACGCGCGCGGACGCACGGCGGCGGAACCACAGCTTCGGGAGCCGCTTTTCTACAAACTTGTGCGCCACCCGCTTTATTCGGGCTTTTTCATCGCATTTTGGGCCACGCCGCACATGACCGTGGGCCATCTGCTGCTGGCGTTCGGCCTGTCGGTCTATATCGTGATCGGCATCCATTATGAGGAGCGCGACATGGTCGATATGTTCGGCTCCGACTATGAAACCTATCGGCAGCGCGTCGGAATGTTGACGCCGCGCGTGTCGGGCGTGCGAGGCAGGACCTGAACCGCACCGGGATTTCCGGTCTTTGAAGGGTCGTTCAACCTGCGGCGCGCATCGGTGCCACCATCGACACCATCAACGCGGCGATGGCCGTGACTACCGCGCTCCAAAGCATGACGACGAGTACGCCGACGCCTTGTGCCACAGTTTGCGTCATCAGCCCGACGCCTTCATCGAAGCCGGGTCCTCCGAACAAGGGTGACACGAACAGCGGAAATGCCACTGCACCGATGATGCCGCCACACCCGCTTGATGCGAAGGCGCTGGCGGTTGCCCCAACGTGCAGGCGCTGAACGAAAGCCGATCCCGCCCATCCGGCAAGTGCCCCGAGTACGCCGAGCGCCATCGCGCCACCGGGGCCGACATAGCCTGCGCCGGTGCTGACGGCAGCCAGTCCGGCAATCGCCGCCGTGGGAAATCCATAGCCATCCAAAGCGGTTTTGCGCCAGGCCGAGATCGCGAACCCGGTCAGCACGGCGGCACTTCCGGCAAACTGGGTGTTCAGCATGGCCGATGCGGCGTCATCGCCACCGGCGAGTGCAGCGCCCCCAATGACGCCCAGCCAGCCGATCCAGATCAGCCACAAGCCGCCAAGAGTGACGCGGCCGTCGCTGGACTCACCTTCGACCACATCGCGACCCAGCAGCAAGGCGATGATCAGCGCCGCCGTTCCCGCCGCGACCTGAACGACCAGCCCGCCGCCGAAATCGAGTACCCCAAGCGCGGCCAGCCAGCCGCCGCCCCAAATCCAGTGCGCGAGCGGTGCATAGACGATCAGTGTCCAGAGCGTGACGAATCCTGCCAGCCACCCCAGCCGCGCGCGGTCGGCGATCGAGGCCACGAGTAGCCCCACGGCGAACACCATAAGCGACAGTTCAAACAGAGCGTAGACCGTGTCCGAAATCGTCGCATCGACATGCAGTTCGGCCAGATTGGCCAGCATGGCATTGTCGATGCCGCCGATGATCGTGCTGCCATCGCCGAACGCCAGGCTGTACCCGATGACGGCGAATACCAGCGACGCAACAGTCGCGGACAGGAACAGCGCTGCGCCATGATTGCCGTCACGCCCGCGCCCATGAAACAGCGCGAGTCCCGGCAAGGCGGCAAAAAGGGCAATCGCCGACGCTGCCAATACCCAGGCGCTGTCGCCGCTGTCTGCAACGACGATCGGTTGCGCCTGTGCGGAGGTCGCGGCGAATAAAGTCAGCGCGGTCAGCGCAATACGGTGAAAACCTGTCATAATTACCCGACTAGAGGATGCAGGTTAAGGCTTCGATTACGGCTCACCTGCTAAACATGGTTAGCGTGATTGACGCGGTCGTTTCTTCGCGTCAATCGGTCGGAATGCGCATCGCTCTCCATCTGCTCGTCCTTTGCTCGCTGGCCATCCCCGGCGCGGCGCTGGCCGAGCGCAAGGCACCGTATTGGGCGTCGATCAGCGCGGGCAAGGCACGGATGCGCAGCGGGCCGGGGCGGCAATTCCCCGCGACATGGCTGTACCAGCGCGCGGGATTGCCGGTCAAAGTGATTGAAATCTATCCGAACTGGCGCAAGATCCAGGACCCCGACGGGACGACCGGCTGGGTACAGGGCAATTTGTTGAGCGACAACCGCACCGCTATCGTCACCGGCGGCATCCACGAAATGCGCAGCGCGGCGGATGCCAGTGCAGCGGTCGTCTGGCGTGCCGAACCCGGCGTCGTCGGCAATCTGAAACAATGCGAACGCGGCTGGTGCCTGTTCGAAGTGAAGGGCCGCACGGGCTATATCGCGGTTGGCGATATCTGGGGCGTCACTCCCGATGAACGCTTGCCCTGATCTGGCATTTGTTTAGCGGCTGCTGACCAAACTCGCCGCTGCCCGCGCATTGCTCTCGATTGCCGAGACATCCAGCGGTCCTTTCGGCACAATCCAGCTACCGCCGACGCATGTGACGAAATCCTGTGCCAGCCACTCGGGAGCGGTCTCGGGCGTGATGCCGCCCGTCGGGCAAAATCGCACATTTCCAAAGGGTCCTGCCAGCGCCTTCAGTGCCCGAAGCCCTCCGGATGCGATGGCCGGAAAGAATTTGAACCGTGTCAGCCCAAGGTCGAGACCACGCATCAGGTCGCTGGCGCTGGAGATGCCCGGGAGGAACGGGATGCCACTCGATATGGCAGCACGACCCAGCGAGTTGGTAAGCCCCGGACTGACGATAAACCGCGCACCGGCGTGGATTGCGGCCTCCAGATCGGTGGGATTGAGCACGGTCCCCGCCCCGACGATCGCCCCCTCCACGGTCGCCATCGCCGCAATGACGTCGAGCGCGGCGGGGGTCCGCAGGGTGACCTCCAGCACATGGACGCCGCCAGCGACCAGCGCCCGCGCGATCGGTATGGCTTGCGCCACGTCGTCGATGACCAGAACCGGTATCACAGGCCCTTCGCGCATAATGGCTTCGACGTTCATCGGGTGTGCTCCATTGCAAAGGCGGCGGCGGCACCGAACAGGCCGGGTTCTTCGAGGGTAATCAGTTTTACGGGGATCGTCGCCATCATCTGTTCGAAGCGCCCCTTCGCAACAAAGCGTTGAGCGAACCCGGATTTAGGAAGGTGATCGGCAATGCGTGCGCCCAGTCCGCCTGCCACGACGACGGCGTTCGCGCCCTGTGCCAATGCGAGATCGCCCGCAAACGAGCCGAGCGTCATGCAAAAGCGGTCGAGCGCGGCAACGGCGATGCTGTCGGTACCGTCGAGCGCTGCGGACCAGAGCGTCTTGTCATCTCCGGTGTGGGCGGGCCGCTTTTCGATTCGGGCAAAGGCGTCATAGATATGGCCGAGACCCGGCCCAGAGATGATCCGTTCGGTCGAGACGCGGCGAAACTCGGCTCGCAATTCGGCCAGCAGCGCGTCTTCGAAGCGATCGACGGGCGCAAAATCCATATGTCCGCCTTCGGTCGCGTTGACGTGATACGAATCGCGCGTGCGAAAGACGTGCGACACGCCAAGGCCGGTGCCGGGCCCCACGATCGACGTGATGCCGTGATCGGGCAATGCGACATCGGGGCCGCACACGCGTCTGAAATGCGCCGGATCGGCCTGCGCGACCGCATGGCCGACCGCTCCGAAATCGTTGACCAGCGTAAATTGATCGACGTTCAGGCGCGATGGAATCAGCGCCGGGCGCACTGTCCAGTGGCTGTTGGTGAGCTGAAGGACGTCGCCATCGACCGGCCCTGCGAACGCAATCCCCGTTGCGCGGGGGAGGGGGGTGCCGAAACTTGCCTCGAACGACTGCCACGCTGTCTGGAAGCTGGCATATTCGGCGGTCTTCAACGTGACTGCCTTGCCCAGGTCGATGACCTTGCCGCCCGCGACTTCGGCAATCGCGAACCGGGCATGGGTGCCACCGATATCGACCGCGACCATCTGCATTTTTACAGCCCCGCCGCCAACAGCATCGCCGAAGCACCGGCTTCGGCTCCGTCCGAACCATGTCGCATGAATGCAAATAGTTCGCGCCCGGTACCCACTGGCGGCGGCGGTGTCGGCGCGGCGATACGGCTCGAAAGGTCGGCGCTGGTGGACAATGTTCCCGAAACGGCATCGACGCGGACGATATCGCCATCGCGCAACTGGGCGAGGGCACCATTATTGGCGGCTTCGGGAGTGACATGGATAGCGGCGGGAACCTTGCCGCTTGCCCCTGACATCCGGCCATCTGTCACGAGTGCAACACGGAACCCGCGATCCTGGAGAACGCCGAGCGCGGGGGTCAGTTTGTGCAATTCGGGCATCCCGTTCGCTTGTGGACCCTGGAAACGAACGACCACTATGACATCGCGTTCCAGTTCACCCGCCTTGAACGCGCGCAGCACATCGTCCTGATCGTCGAACACCGCGCAGGGAGCCTCGACGATCCAGCGCTCCTCTATCACCGCGCTGGTCTTGATCACGCAACGCCCGAGATTGCCGCGTAGCAGGCGCATGCCGCCATCGGGCGCAAACGGGGCGGCGACGGCGCGCAACATCGCATCGTTCCGCGATTTCGGGACCGACTGCCACATCACGGCATCGCCGACGAGAACCGGTTCGTGGCCATAGTCCGTGAGGTCGGAGCGTGACACCGTCACCAGATCGCGGTGCATCAGGCCTGCTTCGAGCAATTCATGGATGACGAACGCCATTCCCCCCGCCCGATGAAAGTCGTTCACATCGCCCGAACCATTGGGATAGATGCGGGCAATCAGCGGGACCGCCGCCGATAGTGCGTCAAAGTCCTCCCAATCGACGACAATCCCTGCCGCGCGGGCGATGGCGGGGAGATGGATCGCGTGGTTGGTCGATCCACCCGTCGCGAGCAATCCGATGATCGCGTTGACGATGGCCTTTTCATCGACGCAGCGGCTGAGCGGTCGATAATCGTCGCCGTTCCAGCCAATCGCCGCCAGCCGGTGCACAGCCGCGCGGGTGAGTTCGCTGCGCAATCTGGTACCCGGATTGACGAACGCCGCGCCCGGCATGTGCAGGCCCATGACCTCCATCATCATCTGGTTGGAATTGGCCGTGCCATAAAACGTGCAGGTGCCGGCGTCGTGATAGCTCGCGGACTCGGCTTCCAGAAGTTCGGTCTCGCCGACCTTGCCCTCGGCATAGAGCTGCCGGATGCGTTGCTTCTCCTTGTTCGCGAGTCCCGATGGCATTGGCCCCGCAGGAACGAAGATCGCCGGCAGATGACCGAACCGCAGCGCGCCGATCAGCAGGCCGGGAACGATCTTGTCGCAAACGCCCAGCAACGCCACGCCCTCGAACATCGCATGGCTGAGGCCCACCGCGGTCGACAGCGCGATCGTGTCGCGACTGAACAGCGACAGGTCCATGCCCGCCTGACCCTGCGTCACGCCATCGCACATCGCGGGAACGCCGCCAGCGACCTGCGCCGTCGCGCCCACCTCTCGCGCCGCGATCTTGATCGCTTCGGGGTAACGGCCATAGGGCTGGTGCGCCGAAAGCATGTCGTTGAACGCGGTGACGATGCCGATGTTCATGGCCCCGCCGTCGCGGATTACCGGCTTGTCCTCCCCGGCGGCGGCGAACGCATGGGCGAGGTTGCCGCATGACAGGTTGTCACGGTTGGTCCCGGCGTCGCGCTGACGATCCATCTGCGCGAGATAGGCGGCGCGCGACGACCGCGACCGCTCGATCACGCGCTCCGTCACGGCGACGATGACCGGGTGAAGTTCAGTCATGCCAGCTTGCACCGTCACGCTCGATCATGCCCATTGCCGCCGACGGACCCCAGCTCCCGGCGGTATATGGTTTTGCTGCGAGCCCCGCCGAATCCCACGCGGTGTGGATGGAATCGACCCATGTCCACGCGGCCTCGATTTCGTCGCGGCGGACGAACAGAGTCGTGTCGCCTTCAAGCAAATCGAGCAGCAGCCGTTCATAGGCGACACGTCTCCGCTTGCCCTCGAACGTCGCAGCCAGGCTGACATCGAGACCGACGTTGGCGAGTTGGATACCGCCGCGGTCGAGGCCGGGTTCCTTGGTCATGATCTGCAGCCCGATACCCTCATGCGGTTGCAGGCGTATGACGAGCGCATTTGGTTCGAGGCCGTTGCCACGCGTCGCAAAGATCGAATGAGGGACGGGGCGAAACTGGATGAGGATTTCGGAATGGCGGGTGGGCAGGCGCTTTCCCGTGCGCAAATAGAACGGCACGCCCCGCCACCGCCAATTGTCCAGATGGGCCTTCACTGCGACGAAAGTTTCGGTGTTCGATTTTGCGCCGAGTTCGTCAGCATATCCGATGACGGGCTGCCCATCGATGGCACCTGCGGTGTATTGACCCTTTACGCTGTTATGGGCGGCGTCGGCCTGGCCGAGCGGGCGTAGCGAGCGAAGAACCTTTACCTTTTCATCGCGAACGGCGGTCGCGGTGTAACTGGCGGGAGGCTCCATTGCGACCAGCGCAAGCAATTGCAGCATATGGTTCTGAACCATGTCCGCCAGCGCCCCAACCCCGTCATAATAGGATACGCGGCCTTCGAGGCCGACGGTTTCGGCAACGGTGATCTGGACATGCTCGATCGAGGTGGCATTCCAAAGTGGTTCGAACATGGTGTTGCCAAAACGCAGGACCAGCAGGTTCTGCACTGTTTCCTTGCCCAGATAATGATCGACGCGGAATATGCTTTCCTCCTCGAAAGCATGACCGACGGCCGCATTGACCTCACGGCTGGAGGTGAGATCGTGGCCAATGGGCTTCTCCATTGCCACACGCGTCATGGGGCCGGTCAGACCGACCGATTCCAAGCCAGCGACGACGGGCGCGAATAGGGAGGGGGGAGTTGAGAGATAGAAAGCGATGCCGCCCGGTTTGAAGGGGTCGGCCTTTTCGGCAAGATTTACGAAATCCTGCGGTTCGTCCGCCGATACCGCGCAATAGTCGATCCTTTCGATAAAGGCGGCGACTTTGTCGGCGTCGTAAAGCTCAAGCGTCTTGAGCGAAGTTTCGACTTGCGAGCGAAAGGCGGCGGCGCCGAGCGCCGATCGCGCCGATCCGATTATCCTGAACGCGGCGGGCAGCAGGCCGTCGCACGACAGATTGTAGAGCGACGGAAACAACATACGCTGGGCCAGATCGCCGGTCGCGCCAAACAGTACGAAAGTTTCGAAAGATCGCGACATGTTGGCCTCTGGTTCCTTCGCTGGAGCGTCCGTGTTTAGACGGGCAGGGGGGCGATGCAAGCGAGGGGCCGGCGTTATTTATTGCGGCGCGGCATCGGCGTTTGATGTTTGCAGGTTTTCAGGCTCTACGCGCGCTTCGGGGAAAAGCACGAACGGTCGGGAAGCAACGGCCTGTCAAAAACGAATCGAAGTTGGTTAATGGGAGTTACAGGCGGGTGCGTTCAATCAGCGGTGCTGGTGCCAGGCTCCGCCGAATGACTGGTCTCAAAATAGCCTGTCAGTCCAATCGCACCAACCCAACAAGACACAAAAAAACCGCGGAAAACCGCGGTTTTTCTAAATTAAAAAGCGAAGCTGTTAGGCAGCCGAGCCCAACCAACCCCAAACGGACGACCAAATGCTATAGCGAGCCTGACGATTAATCTGCTTCTTCATGATCTCATACCCTTTTTTCGGAAGCCAGCCGGTTACAGCGACTTCTCCAAGGATATTAACCATAACAAACATGGTTAGCAACATGTTAATATTCAGGCGGCGGATATGCCTCGCTGGCGCAGCAGAAGTTTGGCAAGCGCTGTGAATCGCATCGGACGGCCGATCAGATACCCCTGGGCAAGGTCGCATCCCATTGCAGCCAAAGCGGCCAGGGTGTCCTCTGTTTCCACGCCCTCGGCCACGACCTTACGATCGAGTTGGTGGGCAAGCTGGATAGTCGAATTGACCATCAGCCGGTCGCTGTTGCTTCGGTCGATCGACGAGACGAAGCTCTTGTCGATCTTGATCTCGGTGGCCGGGATTTTCCTGAAATATTCGAGCGTTGAAAATCCGGTCCCGTAATCGTCGATCGAAATCTGGATCCCTGCGGCTCGCAGATCATGCAACAGTTTTACCGAAGCACCGTCATCGGCCAGCGCGGCTGATTCGGTAACTTCCAGCGTAAGAAGTTCGGGGGCCAGGCCAAGATCGTTAAGATGGGCCGATATCGTGCTCGCCAGATAAGGGTTCCCCAAAAGCCGGGCTGAAAGGTTCACCGCGATCGTAAAATCGATTCCGCGGCTATTGAGCGCAACTGCCGTCCTGACCGCGCTGTCCAGCACGTGCAGTGTCAGCTTCTCGATACGGCCATGTTGCTCGGCCACCGGGATGAACTCATCGGGGCTGATTTCTCCTTTTTCCGGATGCGACCACCGGACAAGCGCTTCGGCTCCAACCACTTTGCGCGACAGGATGTCGAGTTTGGGTTGGTAGGCGACCCAGATTTCGCCGTTGTCGATGGCTTCGTCCAACCGACCGAGCAAGGACAGCTTCCAGTCTGAAAGTTCCAGCTTCGCCAGGTCGTAACCCTTCCATTTCACGCCTTCTGCCGCCGCCTCGTCAGCGGCAACGAGTGCGCTCCCGATCCTGTTGGCGAGCGACCGGTCTTCGCTGGCATCCACGCCAAAGGTCACTGCAAGATCGATCTTGCGGTCGGCAATGACGACGGGTGTCGTCAACAGTGCGTGGAGGCCGCTCAACTGGCCGGTGATATCGGAGCCCGAGATATCCTGCGCAAACCACGCGAAAATGCCTTCCTCACCCTGATAGAGTGCCGACCCGCCGATCCCGAGGCCGAACCGGCTGACGATCTGATCGACCAGAACCCGTTCCATGGCTGGATCGAGGCTCGAATTAATTTCGGGAAAATTGTGGATCCGGGCGACAGTCAGCGACATCCCTGCGGGCGGAGGAATTTGCCTGAGCGCGTTGAGGTTGGGAAGTCCCGAGAGCAGGTTGGTCGTTGCTCCCTTTTCCTTGATGCGAATGCGCGCGATGCCAAAAACAGTTATGGCGAGCATCATGGCGGCTGGCACGATATTGACGAACATATTGTTCATCTCAAGACCCAGTGGGAGGATAGTCAGGCAAAAGATGCTTGAGATTGCCGCAAGTAATTTGAGGCCACGGCTCTTCATAAAAATCAGAGTGAAGCATATCACCAGCATCAACAGACACATGAACAGTCCGTCGATCACCACGGGCTTACCGCGCATCAGCGTTTCGGCTCCCAGGACGTGAGCAAAAACACCGGGAATGAGGCCACCACCCGGCAGGCGATAGGTGTCACGTTGCAGCCATGAGGATGCGCCGACTATGACGTCCTTGCCCCGGACGGTCGCCACGCTCGCAGCGTTCTCGAAAACGTCGATCGCGCCAAGTTGCGGAATTGAACTTGCTTCAATTGAGGTATCGATGGGGAAAAAAGTGTCGCTCTTCCCCGAAGCCCCAGCGAGTGTAGCTGCCATCGAGCGGTATTCGACGCCGTTCATCGATACGGCGTAGGGCAGGTTCCTGACTTCGCCAGCGAAATTGAACTGCGCATTGATAGTGGCCAGATGTACGCCCTGACGAAGATCGGCTGCTGGAATAAGGGACTTTTTTTGACCCGTAACCGGGTCAACCTGAAACATCGTGGGCAGGACCATTTTTGCACGGGCGCGCACGATCGCACCCTTCATTATCCGATCTTCAACAGGGTTCGTTGCGCCATATAGACTGAGATCGAAGAGAATCCGGCGGGCTCCGCGCGCATTCAGGACATCAATGAGTTGTGCGAGATTGCGCCTTGGCCACGGCCAGGGACCAATTTTTTCCAGACTTTGGGTGTCAATGCCGACAACGACAATCTGACCGCTGACCTTGGTCGGGTGAAGCCTGTCGCGCCAGTCGTGGATAAGGTTTTCAAGGGGTTCGCCGACGTTCAGGACGCTGAAAATAATGCCGATCGCCGCCGCCCACAGCAAAACCTTCCGACGGGTGTCGGACTTCTTTCGCTTGATACGCCAACGGGCCGGCCACATGTGGTGCGCTCACTTTCACCACCCCAATCGCATGGAAAGGTTAGCAAACAGGAAACCATGACCTAAATATCATGGGGGCTGAGCGAGAGACGGATGGCCCGGACAAATGCGATGCAGCTCGCGCTATCTGCCTGCGATCAAATGGGTCGGCGGCTTGGCAGGGTGCCGCTTCCCCCAGGCGGCAGCACGCGCCGCCTGCAATTTTGCGCGCGCGACCGCGATCGTTGCGACGTCTCCGCTTTGGATGGCCTGCCGCGTGATCCTCGCCTGATGGGCGACGTTTTCATCGGCAAGGCGCACCTCGGATGGGGGAGCCGTCGCCATACCCGCGGCGGACATGGCGACTAGCGAAAAAGTGATCAAGGCGGCGGTGTGATTGCGCATTCGAAACGTCCCGGATTTGTTGCCAGCACAACGAGCGACACCACCCGGCGTTCCGCAGCGCGAAAAATCGCGATGGCGGAATATCGGGCGGACTGGTCGTCTTGGTGTGGCAACGCGCAGCTACTGCGCGGACCGCGGGAGGACAGTGTAAGTGGCTGTTATACTCAGCGCATGGCCGACGATACGTTTTTGAACGTGGTGGTCAGTTTGCTGCCCAGTGAACCCATGGCCCCGATGGCAGCGACCGCGATCAGGGCGGCGATCAGGCCATATTCGATGGCCGTCGCGCCCTTGACATGACCCAGCAGCGGCTTTGCAAGACGCAAGAATGTGAGGAATTTCATCAATTATGTCCCATACCGATAATCGACGGGCGTCCCTGCCCGTGCTCCCACCGGCTGGCTTAAGCCATATCGGTAAAGACTTTATTACGCCGTATTATCGAGGGTTAGCCGCACTGTCGTTCGGCGCGTGCATCGATGTCCCGGATAACCTCGTCACTCATCCGAAACCGCACCCGACCAGTGGTGACCCCTACGGGAATCGAACCCGTGCTTCAGCCGTGAGAGGGCCGCGTCCTAACCGCTAGACGAAGGGGCCGTCAGAGCGTGCCCGGCCCTTATGCGCACCGATGCCTGCGGTCAAGAATTGGCGGTCAAGAATTGACGGTCGAGAAACGGCTGTCACTCGCTGATGAAGTTTTTGTCATGTCCACGTCACGGCTTTGCCACGCGTGTCCGCCCATTGAGCGGGGGCCGGGTCATCCGCTCCCAAGCGACCCGGCGCACTTGTGAGCGGCATTGGTGTAGTCCCGTTGCGCCGATGCCGCTCTAACGGCTTTGCAACCGCCGGTAATGTCCTGCGGCATTGCAATCATGGTGAGGCCGGGCAAGGGACGTCGAATGGAGCAACCCGTTTTCTATGATGCCAGTGGGCGGCGGCGGAAATGGTCGTTGCGCACCATGGCCTTTCTGCTGGCGCTGATCGTGGTCGCGGCGGTCGGATTGGCTCTCACTGTCGTATCGGTGCCTATACCGAAATCCATCACCCCGGTGCGCGAGCGCGGACAGCCGCGACCTATTCCCGAACAAATCAGTCACTTGCGCCGCCAGATCGGCAGATGGCTGCCCGGCACCACGCCCGCGGCGAGCGCTGTCAACCAGATCACCGTCGGCTTTTACGTGCCCTGGGACCCCGACAGCAAGGCTTCGCTGGAGCGTCATATTGGCCAGATCGACTGGCTGGTTCCGACGCTCGCGAGCTTTACCGATGCCGGACGAACGATTCGCGTCGATAGCGATCCGGGCCTTGAGACCATATTGGCCGCCGCAAACCGCCGTCCGAGAATCCTGCCGATGGTGCAGAACGCCGCGAACGACAAATGGGATGGCGTCGGCATGGCGAAGGTCCTGCACGATCCATTGCGGCGCGCGGCGATGTTGCAGCGTGTCGAGGCACTGATCCTGCGCCAGCACGGATCGGGCGTGGTCTTCGATTTCGAGGAACTGCCCGCGAGTGCGCAGGGCGATTACCTGCGCTTCATTGCGGAAACCAAGCGTGCCTTTGCGCCGCGTGGGTGGCTCGTGACGTTGTGCGTGCCGCTGGACGATCCGGTCTGGCATCTTGGTGCCTTTGCCAGGATTGCCGACCGATTGTTCCTGATGAATTACGATGAACACGCTCCCGGGTCAGAGCCGGGGCCGATCGCGTCGCAAATGTGGTTCGTTGATAATCTGAAAAAGGCGCTGTTGCAGGTCCCGGCGGCGAAGGCGATCGTTGCCATCGGCAGTTACGGCTATGACTGGCATGACGGTACAGCCGACAACATGACCGACGAAGAAGCGTGGTTGGCCGCCAACGACAGCGATGCGCAGGTGACGTTTGACAAGGCGAGCGGCAACTCGACCTTTTCCTACGAGGAAAACGGATCGGTCCATACGATCTGGATGCTCGACGCCGCGAGCGCGTGGAACCAGTTACGCGCAGCGGACAGTGTCGGCGTGGCAGGTGTCGCCCTATGGCGTCTTGGATCGGAAGATCCCGGCGTCTGGCCTGCGTTCTCATCATTCCAGTCGGGCAAGGTTCCGGATTTTTCGGTGGTCCAGCCGGTCGGGAACGTCGATGTGGAGGGCAATGGCGAACTGCTGCGGATCGAGGCGACGCCGCGTGATGGTGTGCGGTCGATGACGGTCGACAAGTTCAACCTGATCCGCGACCAGCATTTCGTGCATCTGCCGACGCCGTTCGTCGTTCGGCGCAGCGGCTATATGCCGGGCAAGGTCGCGCTGACCTTCGACGATGGACCCG
>JAQGKX010000143.1 GCA_028289885.1 Sphingomonadales bacterium | reverse complement strand
CTAGGGGCGCTGTCAAATACCGCATCCATTGCGCCCTGACTGGAGATTAAGTCGCGTGAGCGCAAGCATCCCAACCGTACCGAACAAGCCCGTCGTCACCCGTTTTGCGCCATCGCCGACCGGGTATTTGCACATCGGCGGCGCACGAACCGCGCTGTTCAACTGGCTTTATGCGCGCCATTTCGGCGGCACGTTCCTGCTGCGAATCGAGGACACGGACCGCGCGCGCTCGACCCAGGGTGCCATCGACGCGATCCTCGATGGCATGAAATGGCTCGGACTCGACTGGGACGGTGATGCCGTGTTCCAGTTTGCCCGCGCCGCCCGTCACGCTGAGGTGGCTAATTCGCTGCTGGCAAACGGCCACGCATACCGCTGCTACGCGACGCCGCAGGAACTTGAGGAAATGCGGGCGGAACAGCGCGCGGCCAAGGCTCCGCTGCGTTACGATGGCCGCTGGCGTGACCGGACCGACACGCCCGACCTGCCGTTCGTGATCCGTCTCCGCGCGCCGCAAACCGGCGAAGTGACGATAAACGACCGCGTGCAAGGGGCCGTGACGGTCCAGAATGTCGAACTCGACGATTTCGTCCTGCTCCGCTCCGACGGTACGCCGACCTACATGCTCAGCGTCGTCGTCGACGATAACGACATGGGCGTGACCCATGTCATCCGCGGCGACGACCATCTGAACAATGCCTTTCGTCAGTTGGTCCTGATCCGCGCAATGGGCTGGGAAGAACCCGTTTACGCCCACGTCCCACTGATCCACGGAGCCGATGGTGCCAAATTGTCGAAGCGCCACGGGGCGTTGGGCGTGGAGACATATCGCGACGACCTCGGCATCCTTCCCGATGCCTTGTGCAACTATCTGCTACGCCTTGGGTGGGGCAGCGGCGACAATGAGATGATCGATCGGCAACAGGCGATCGCTTTATTCGACATCGACGGCGTCGGACGCTCGCCCTCGCGCTTCGACCTTAAAAAGCTCGAGAACATCAACGGCCATTACCTTCGGGAAGCCGATGATTCGCGCCTTGCTGCAATCGCCGCTCCACTGGTCGCCGCTAAAACCGGTCGCGACCTGAACGCCGCCGAACTCGTAACGCTGACCGCCGCCATGCCGTCGTTGAAGGTTCGTGCCAAATCGACGCTGGCACTGGCTGATGGTGCATTATTCCTGTTCGAAGCGCGCCCGCTGGCACTCGACGCCGGGGCGTCCGCGCTGCTATCAGGCGAGGGGCTGGCTCTGCTCGGAAATGTCCGGACGGTGCTGGCGGACAGTTCGGAATGGACCATGATCGCACTCGAAGATGCGGTAAAACGGTTCGCAGAGGATGCCGGACTTGGCCTTGGCAAAGTAGCGCAACCGCTTCGGGCGGCGCTGACGGGTCGCACGACCTCGCCGGGAATATTCGACGTGCTGGTGCTCCTCGGTCGCGAGGAATCACTGGGGCGGCTTGACGATTGCCTGACAGTCAGCGCATCGCGCGCTTCATAAATCTCTAAAGGAGTTCGACCATGGCGGATGCACCAGCAAAGCTGAATTTCGAAGGCAAGGATTTCGACTATAAAGTCCTGTCGGGATCGGTTGGCCCTGACGTCATCGACATCCGCAAACTCTATGCGCAAACCGGCGCGTTCACTTATGATCCGGGCTTCACATCGACCGCTTCATGCGACTCCGCGATCACCTATATCGACGGCGACGAGGGCGTGTTGCTTCACCGCGGCTACCCGATCGGCCAGCTCGCCGAAAAGTCGAGCTTCATGGAGGTCAGCTACCTGCTTCTGAACGGTGAGTTGCCCGACAAGCCAACGCTGGACACGTTCACCAACACGATCACGCGCCACACCATGCTCCATGAGCAGATGGCTACCTTCTTCCGTGGCTTCCGCCGCGACGCGCATCCAATGGCAATCATGTGCGGAGCGGTCGGTGCACTGAGCGCATTCTATCACGATTCGACCGAAATCACCGACCCGGTGCAGCGCATGATCGCATCGCATCGCCTGATCGCCAAAATGCCGACGATTGCGGCGATGGCATATCAATATTCGGTCGGTCGTCCGTTCCTCTATCCGCAGAACGACCTGTCCTATACCGGCAACTTCCTGCGCATGACGTTCGGCAATCCGGCTGAACCCTATGAGGTCAATCCGATCATCGAGCGCACGATGGACCGGATTTTTATCCTTCACGCCGATCACGAACAGAACGCTTCGACCTCGACCGTGCGTCTTGCCGGTTCGTCGGGCGCCAACCCATTTGCGTGCATCGCGGCGGGAATCGCCTGCCTTTGGGGTCCGGCACATGGCGGCGCGAACGAGGCTGCGCTCAACATGCTGCGTGAAATCGGTACGCCCGATCGCATCCCGCATTACATCGAGCGCGCCAAGAACAAGGACGATCCGTTCCGCCTGATGGGCTTTGGCCACCGCGTCTATAAAAACTACGATCCGCGCGCGACAGTGATGCAGCAGACCGTTCGTGATGTCCTGAAGGAACTGAACGTCACCGATCCGATCTTCGACGTTGCCTTGCAGCTCGAGGAAATGGCGCTGAACGATCCATATTTCATCGAGAAAAAGCTGTTCCCGAACGTCGATTTCTATTCGGGCGTGATCCTGTCGGCGATCGGTTTCCCGACGAC
>JAQGKX010000139.1 GCA_028289885.1 Sphingomonadales bacterium | reverse complement strand
GCGATGCGCTTTCCAATTATCTTGGGCAGGCTGCAAAGGCACGTCCGGGCCGCCAGCATGTACTCGATGCCGCCTATTTCGCCCGCGTCGATGCGATCCAGTTCACGATTGCGCATGACGACGGTATCAATTGGGAAAATTGGGAAGAAGCCGACATATTGCTGGTGGGCGTGTCGAGGACATCGAAGACGCCGACCTCGATTTATCTCGCCAACCGTGGCTTCAAGACGGCAAATTATCCGCTCGTCATCGAATCCCCGCCTCCCGAATCGCTGTTTAGCCTGAAATTCCCCCTCGTCGTCGGGCTCATAACGAGCGCGGACCGCCTCATCCAGATCAGGCGCAACCGATTATTGTCACTGAACCAAATGCCGGAAACCGATTATGTCGATGAAGAGGCGGTCTCCCGCGAGATCGCCTTTGCGAGGCGTATTTTTGCCGACAACGAGTGGCCCGTCATCGATATGACACGACGGTCAATCGAAGAGGCAGCCGCTGCCATTATCGCGCTCGCCGGTGAACGCGACGGAACAGCATCATGACCATCGTCCTGGCCTCGATGAGTGCGGCCCGCCGCGCAATGCTGACGGCTGCAGAAGTGCCGTTCGAAGCCGTTGCCGCTGGAGTGGACGAAGAAAGCGCAAAAGAGGCTTTCAGGGCGCAGGGACTGAACGCGCGCGATCTTGCCGATGCGTTGGCCGAATTGAAGGCAGTCCGGATCTCGCAACGTAGACCCGGCAAAATTGTTCTCGGATGTGACCAGACTCTCATGCTTGAGGACGGGTCGATGCTCGATAAACCGGGCGACGCCCTGTCGGAGCAATTGCGGACGCTTGCGGGGAAGACTCACAGTCTTTACAGCGCGGTCGTGGCCGCTGAAAATGGCGAGCCGGTGTGGCGCAGTGTCGAGCGCGCCAAACTTACCATGCGGCCATTGAGCGAGGCCTTTATCGCCGCTTATGTAGAGCGCGAAGGCCCGGCAGTCGCTGGATGCGTTGGTGGTTACAGGATCGAGGGGCCGGGCGTGCAGCTCTTTACGAAAATCGAGGGCAGTCATTTCACGATACTGGGGCTTCCGCTTATCGCCCTGCTCGATTGGCTTCGCGTACGCGGGATCATGGCGTCATGAGCATGCTGTATGCCGAGGTCATTGGCGATCCGATTTCCCACTCGAAATCACCGTTGATCCACCGGTTTTGGCTCAGAAAACTGGGTATCGAGGGAGACTATCGCGCGACCCGCGTCCTGCCGGAAGCTTTAGAGGCATTTATAGCTGCCCGGAGTGCTGATCCTGCGTGGCGCGGATGCAACGTCACGATCCCGCACAAGATTGCCGTCATGGATCAAGTTGCTGATCCGGGGTCGGTGCGAGCATCGATTGGTGCCATGAACACCATTGCACGCGATGAAAGCGGGTCGATCATGGGTACAAATACCGACGCCGCCGGATTCTACGCGCCGATTTCCGACATGGAGCTTGAGGGCGCGGCGGTTGGCGTGATTGGCAGCGGGGGTGCAGCCCATGCCGTTCTGTTCGCCCTGTCGCGTTGCAATGTTGGCGAGGTCGCGCTGCTCGTTCGCAATCCTTTGAAAGGCGCGGGGCTGCTCGCACGTTTCGGCCTGAGGGGAACAATCCACAGGATTGTCGCCCCGCTTCCCCCGGTCGATCTGCTCGTCAATGCGACGTCGTTGGGTATGGTCGGACAGCCGGAACTGACCGTCGATCTGGCACCGCTTCCGGACCATGCCGTTGTTTACGATCTGGTCTACGCGCCGCTATCGACGCCGTTGCTTGCCGCTGCCGAAAAACGCGGGCTGGCGACCGTCGATGGTCTTGAAATGTTGATCGGCCAGGCGGCCTTGGCTTTCGAACTCTTCTTCGGTGCCGCGCCGCCGCGCGACTGCGACGATGAATTGCGCGCGCTGCTGACGGCATGATGATCGTAGGTCTGACAGGGTCGATCGGCATGGGCAAATCAACGGTCGCAGGCATGTTTCGTGAGTTTGGTGTGCCGGTTTTCGACGCCGATGCCGTAGTTCACCAGTTGCAGGGTCCGCAGGGAATATTGCTTCCGGCTATCGAGGCAGCCTTTCCGGGGACCACCAGTGTTAGAGGCGTCGATCGTGCAAAACTGGGTAGCCAGGTGTTCGGCGACGATATCGCGCTGGAGCGGCTGGAGCGTATCGTACATCCTGCCGTGGCGGAAAAACGGGCCGATTTCCTCGCCGCCAACGCCAATGCACCAATGGTGATCTTCGACATTCCATTGTTGTTTGAGAAGGGTGGCGATGCTGGGGTTGCTGCGGTAATCGTCGTGTCCGCCTCCCCCGAATCCCAGCGCGAACGCGTCCTTGCCCGCCCCGGCATGACGAGCGAAAAATTTGAAAACATCCTCGCCCGCCAGATTCCCGATCCTGAGAAGTGCGCGCGCGCAGACTATGTCATCGATACCGGAACCAGCCATGACGTCACGCGGGCACGGGTCCGCCAAGTCATCGCTTGTCTCGCCTCTCAGGAAGGTCGATAAGATCGATAATGCGTGAAATTGTTTTCGACACCGAAACCACTGGCCTCGATCATCGACAGGGCGACCGCGTTGTCGAAATCGGCTGCGTCGAGCTGATCAACAGGGTTGAAACCGGGCGTACATACCATGCCTATTTCAACCCGGGCATGCCAATGCCGAGCATTGCCGAACAGATTCACGGTCTCAGCGACGCGTTCCTGTTCGATAAGCCCGAGTTTCACGAGACGGTCGAAGATCTTCTCGACTTCCTTGATGACAGTCCGCTCGTCGCGCACAATGCGATGTTCGACTGGGGGTTCCTTAATCACGAACTCGGCGAATGTGGGCGGATGCACATTCCACTGTCGCGGATCATCGACACGCTGGCGATGTCCAAGACGCGGCACCCGGGCGCGAAGCACAGCCTCGACGCGCTTTGCAATCGCTATGGCGTCGATCGCAGCCAGCGCACCAGACATGGTGCCCTTCTTGATGCGCAGTTACTCGCGCAAGTTTATGTCGAACTCACCGGCGGTCGCCAGATCGGCCTGGAGATCGGTTTCGGCGCAAAGCCGATGGCTCCCGCCCCGCTCCAGCCTGCCGTTCCGACCGCGATAAACGGCCGCCGCCCGCGTCTCCACGAGATCACCGCGGAAGAACGTGCGCGTCACCACGTCTTTGTCGCCCGCCTGACCGATCCATTATGGGCGCAAGGCGATGGCTGGCACGAACCCGCACTTTCGCGCGTTGATGCGGGAGGCGACACGGCATAGTCTGGCGTCATTCGCTTTGTTCAAGGAGTCGAACCCAATGGAAATTCGCGTATCTGGCCACCAGGTCAACACCGGCGACGCGCTTCGCGCTCATGTCGACGAGCGGCTTCAGGGAATCGCACAGAAA
Source organism: Sphingomonadales bacterium (assembly GCA_028289885.1). Lineage (GTDB taxonomy): Bacteria > Pseudomonadota > Alphaproteobacteria > Sphingomonadales > Sphingomonadaceae > Sphingomonas_O. The sequence goes on along the minus strand of JAQGKX010000139.1, from coordinate 476 downwards.
TATTTTGCGCGCGCGATCGCTGCGCACGTTACGTTTGGACGCGGACCGCATGACAATGGATTTTCGTGCGATATCGTCGCCCATGTGATGCAGGGACTGATCCTCAAGGGTTCGGGCAACGCCATGGACGCGCATCCTGCGTTCGACGAGGCCGCCGAAAAGATCGAACGCCAGTTGCGCCGCTATATGCGCCGGTTGAAGGATCATAAGGGCGCTACGGTCGCAGAACCTGCCGAGGCCCCGGAAACTGGATATCAGGCCGGCTACACCGTTTTCCAGTCTTCGGAGGAGGAAGAGGAAGTCAGCGACTATCCTGCCATCGTCGCCGAAACGCGTGTCGATGTGCCCGATGCCAGCGTGTCAGATGCGGTCATGATGCTCGATCTGCGCAACACCAATGCCCTGCTTTTCAAAAATAGTGGGACGGGATCGTTCAATATGGTCTATCGGCGCGGCGATGGCACGATCGGATGGGT
>JAQGKX010000129.1 GCA_028289885.1 Sphingomonadales bacterium | reverse complement strand
TAGACATTGAAGCCTTCGGCAGAGAGCATCAGTTCGATGGCCTTGGCCGTCGTTGGCTCGTCTTCGATCAACAGCACGCGCATCGGCGAAATCCCTTTTTGCTACCCTGTCGTCCGCCAGCCTCTTTCGACCGCGACGCACTTCATTAACCAAACGACGAATGAAGGGAAAAGGTTAATTTCCACTTAAGCGGCTTTAACAAAAGAGTGCGACATTAAAGACTCGGTCAGAAAATCGAGCAATGCCTCGACCCGACGCGGTCGCAGGCGGCCCGGCGGGGTGACGAGATGCAGTGCCACCGCGGGCGCCGACCAACCGGGCAGGATGGTGACGACGTCTCCGCGATCGATCGCATCGTCGATGATGAAGTCAGGAACGATGGCGATACCGTGCCCGGCCAACAAAGACGGCAAGGTGGAATCTGCATTGTTCGTTCGCAGCCGCCCGCCCGGCTTCACGACGGCAATCTCCTTGCTCTTGTCGTGGTGCAGCCGCCAATGTTCGGGCGTCGAGAAATAGGCGTAGCAAAAGCAATCGTGCTGGCTGAGGTCCGCAGGGTGGCGCGGATTGCCGCGGCGTTCGAGATAGGAAGGCGCGGCAACTATGCGGAGCGCAACGTCGCGGAGCGTGCGGGCACGGAGCGAAGAGTCGGGCAGGGCGGCGATCCGCAGCGCCGCGTCATAGCCATCGCCCACAAGATCGACGCGGTCGTCGCTAAGGTTCAAATCGACGTCGATCTCCGGATAGGCGGTCAGGAACCGCGCAATGATTGGTCCAACATGGGTCAACCCGAAGCTCATCGGCGCGGCGAGTCGGACCAGGCCGGCGGGCGCGGTCGTGCTTTCTCGCGCGCATTCGTCAATGGATTGACCGTCGGCCAATATGCGCGCGGCACGTTCGGCGAGACTGGTGCCAGTCTCGGTGAGCGCCAGCCGTCGCGATGTTCGATGGAACAGGCTTGCCCCGGTCTGCGTCTCTAGCCGGGTGATCGCCTTGGACACCGTTGCCTTCGACAGGCCGAGCGAAACCGCCGCCGCGCTGAATGAGCGATGCTCGACGACGGTGGCGAAAATCGCCCATGCTTCGAGATCGGGAAGTCGCATAACTGAAACGATCCGTTTCAAAGGTTTCTATTTCTAATCCACCAATGCCACCTATGTTGTGTCTCAACAAGCAGCTTCATCCGGAGTTACCCATGATCGACATTCGCCCCTTCAAATCGCTCGGTGCCGCGAACCACGGCTGGCTCGACGCGCATCATCACTTTTCGTTCGGCGGCTATCACGACCCGAAACGCATGGGCTGGGGCAGCATCCGCGTCTGGAACGACGACACGATCGCCGCCAATTCCGGTTTTCCGCCGCACCCCCATCGCGACATGGAAATCATCACCTATGTCCGCACCGGAGCCATCACCCATGAGGATTCGATGGGAAACAAGGGTCGCACCGGCGCTGGCGATGTCCAGGTGATGAGTGCGGGATCGGGTGTTCGCCATGCCGAGTTCAACGTCGAGAATGAGGCGACCACCCTTTTCCAGATCTGGATCGAACCCCGCGAATTCGGAGGCGCGCCCGGCTGGGGTGCAAAGCCCTTCCCGAAAGACGACCGCTCTGGCCAGTTTCAGATATTGGCCAGCGGCTTCGGCGATGAAGGTGCCCTGCCGATCCGCGCCGATGCGCGAGTGTTGGGCGCGACTTTGAAGGCCGGCGGGACGATCACGCACGATGTCGGCGCGGGACGTCATGCCTATCTTGTGCCTGCCCTGGGAACGATTGAAGTCGATGGCATCGCAGTCGCTACGCGCGACGGCGTTGCGCTCGGTGAGGGCAAATATTCGATCTTCGCCAATGACGATGCCGAACTCGTGCTCGTCGACGCAGCTTAATTCACAATTCCAAGGAGATACGACATGGCTAAAGTTCTGGTGCTTTATTACTCGCATTACGGTCACATCGCCGCGATGGCCGACGCCATTGCCGAAGGTGCCCGCAGCGCCGGTGCGACCGTTGACGTCAAGCGCATCCCCGATGCCGCAGGTGCGCCTGCAGCGCGCCCCACCGACCCGCAGGCGACGATCGGCGAACTGGCTGATTACGATGCGATCGTCGTCGGCACCGGTACGCGTTTCGGCCGGATCAGCGGCGCGATGGCGGGATTTTTGGATCAGGCGGGTGGCCTGTGGGCAACTGGTGCCCTGAACGGCAAGGTAGGCGGCGCGTTCGCATCGACCGCGAGCCAGCACGGCGGCCAGGAAACCACGCTCTTTTCGATCATCACCAATTTGCTGCACTTCGGCATGACGATTGTCGGCCTCGACTATGGCCATGCCGGACAGATGGGCCATGAGGAAGTCGTCGGCGGCGCGCCTTACGGGGCCACGACGATTGCGGGCGGGCAGGGTGAGCGCAAGCCATCAACAATCGACCTCGACGGCGCACGCTATCAGGGTCGCCGGATCGCCGAGGTCGCGGGCAAGATCTTCGGGTAAACCGCGGAAGGCCCGCGTGGTGCGTCAAAGGACGGGATCGATCGAACGGGCACTAAGACCCTGATACCGTCCAGCACCATCAACCGTGATGCGGCACCGACGGGAACGACCGCTTCGGGCATCAGGACGTAGAGGCGGTCCGAGACCAGCCTGCCTGCCACAAAATCCTTGTCCTCCGCGATGAGGCGGGCTTTTGTGGCGCGCGTGTCGCGTGATGAATAGACGACGCGTACCGGCTTTCCTGCCGTTGCCGCCCGCCACGCAACCTCCTGGAAAACATCGAGGAACCGTATCGGGTCCGCCGGTGCGAAGGTGATGTCCTTCGCGCTGGCAATCGCTGTTTCCCAGCGAGGGTCGGCAGTCCGCCGCCATGTCCGATGCGTGTCGGCATCTGCCGTTACGCGCCGCACTGCCGTCATCATCCCGGTCAGGTCCATGAATTGAAGGAACAGCACAAGCACGAGGAACTGTTCGGCCCTTTGTCTGGGTAGTCGATATGCAATCGTGACGACGGCCAACACGATGATATAGGAGACCACCCAGAAAAGGCGTCCGGCGGCGCGCACAGGGTCGAGCGCCGTTATGATCGACCATGAAAGCGGAATTTCGAAAAGAGTTCGGCCCTGCCAGTTCACGCTGTTGCTGAGCGCGAGGATCGTGATGACCAGGCAGGCCGGTGCCAGCCACAGCAGCCGTCGATGCATCCCTGCAATGGGTTCGCCGGGTTGGGTCCGCCAAACAATGAAAGGCGCGCTTGCGACCAAAAGCAGGCTGCCGAAGCCGAGATATTGAAACCCCTCGAACGACAGGCCGTATTGCTGCGGAATGGCCGGCAAAAACAGCGAATATGAGGCGTTTGCAGGATTCCACAGCGAATCGAGGGCCATGGCGTAATAATTGTAAGACCGCGTCGGGACGAAATCGAAGTTGATGCCGAGGCAACCGACGACCATCGCCACAAGGGCGAGCGTAGCCACGGCTTCGCCTACGAGCATGGCTTTTTGTCGGATCGTTCGGTGGGTGAAAAAGCGTTCGAGCATCGTGCTGCCCCAGACCGCTGCGACCTGAATCAGCATGTAATTGTGAATCAGCGCGGTGATGCACAGCGCCGCGATCCACCACCGGGCATCCCTCGCGCGCCGGGCATCGACGAAAATCCACAGCGCCCAGAGCAACAGCCAGTGCGCTTGCAAATTGGCGTGGACGTAGCGCGCATAGAGCGACGGCATGAGCATCAGCATCGCAACACCCAGCCACAGCGTGGTCAGCGTCGGTGCGTAAGGCCGGAGCAGGGCGTGTGCGAAGACGGCCTGCAGCGCGAGGCACAGCATGATCCAGATGCCGACGAACTGGACATCGGGCCCCATCAGTCTCGCGATGGGGGCTACGATCATCGAAACCAGCGGGTTGCTATCGGTGAACAGCAGCGGCACGCCCTCCGGCGCGTTGAGCAGTGTTGTCGTCAACGACCAGCCCGTGCCGGGATCGTTCAGCCAGGCATGAAGGCCGAGCGCGTTTTCACCATTGTCGGTCCCGCGCAGCAGCCAGCCAAAATTATACGGATCGATGATCGCAGGATGGTAGAAGGCGAGGAAAAGCAGGATCGGCAGGAGCGCAAGCAGGCTGAAATAAAGAAATTGGTCGCGCCGTCTTGTCATGCGAAAGCTCATGACGGCCAACTTCTTAGAACCGGTTAACGGCCGCTTGACCATGATGTCCGGTTGCGCCGAACGCAAAGGCTGTCCGCGAAGCCGCGTTCGCGCTAAAGGCGGGGATATAAACCCCACCCCCGTCCCCTTTCGCAAGCGAGAGGGGGGAAGCGCAACTCATGTTTCTTGCCGACAATATCCTGTTCATCGACGGTGAGGCGATCATCGTCGACAAGCCCTCAGGCCTGCCGGTCGATCCGCCGCGCGATGGGTCGCTGTCCATCCACAATCACCTCGATTCGATGCGTTTCGGGTTTCGACGGGTGCCGCATGCGGTCCACCGGCTCGACCGCGATACGTCGGGCTGCCTGTTGCTGGCGCGCAATCCGAAAGCGTTGAAGCGGTTCGGGGCGGCGTTCGAGGCGGGGCTGGTCGAGAAAATCTATCTCGCGGTGCTGACCGGTGTGCCGGAAGAAAATGAGGGCATGATCGATCTGCCGCTCGCCAAGATCAGCAGCCGCGAGGAGGGCTGGCGGATGGTCGTCGACCCAAAGGGCAAGTCGGCGCGGACCGGCTGGACCAAGCTCGGCGTTCGCAACGGGCGCGCCTTGATCGCGTTTCGGCCAGAAACCGGGCGCACCCATCAACTGCGCGTCCATGCGGTCGAGGGGCTGGGTTTCCCGATAGCGGGCGATCCGGTTTACGGCGATGGCATCGGGCCGATGATGCTCCATGCATCGGGACTGTCGCTGCCGCGCGAGGGAAAGGATGCGATTGCCGCGACGTCGCCGATTCCCGACCGGTTTATCGATGCCGGGTTCGGGCCTGACGTCACCGGTTCGGTCGGAGCGCCTACGGTCGGTGTTCCTACGATTCTTCCAGAGCCTGAAGATGGCTGACTGGCCCCCGTTGCCCGAAGACGCGATTGAGGAGAAGTTCCTCGCTGCGACGGGGCCGGGCGGGCAGAATGTGAACAAGGTCGCGACTGCGGTGCAAATCCGGCTGGATGTGTTCGCGCTGGGGCTGGCGCCGCATGCCTATGTCCGGCTGAAGGCGCTGGCGGGGAGCCGCTGGACGAACGATGGCGAGATCGTGCTGACCGCGCGCAGCCACCGGACGCAGGAGGCCAATCGGGCAGAGGCGCGCGAGCGGCTGAGCGAACTGGTGGCCAAGGCGCATATCGTGCCGGTGCGGCGGGTCAAGACGCGTCCGAGCAAGAATGCCAAGGCCAAGCGGGTCGATTCGAAGGTCATTCGCGGCGGCGTGAAAAAGGGTCGCGGGAAGGTGGCGCTGGACTGATGCAGAGCTTTGAAATCGAAACCGGCGACAAGGCGGCGCTGTGGCGCGACCTGCTGTCGGCGATCGACGCGATCACCGATGGCGAGCCGGACGGCATTGCCAATATGGCAAACGCGTCGGCATTGCTGTTCGAATATTTGCCCGACGTAAACTGGGCGGGGATCTACCGACTGGTCGCTGGCGAACTGCTGCTCGGGCCGTTTCAGGGTAAGGCGGCTTGCATCCGGATTGCACTCGGGGCTGGAGTTTGCGGAACGGCAGCAGCGACGCGAACCACGCAGCTTGTCCAGGATGTCCACGCGTTTCCGGGGCATATTGCATGCGATGCGGCGTCGCAGTCGGAGCTGGTCGTGCCGTTGATCCGCGGTGGCGAGTTGCTTGGGGTGATTGATCTCGACAGTCCAAATGTCGCGCGGTTCGACGCTGTCGATGCTGCCGCTTGCGAGGCGGTGGGCACATTGCTCGCCACCCGCATCTGACCCTGAACGGGACAGGTCGAGGCGCTTTCCGGTGCTAGTGATGGTTTTCGAACAATGCTAACAACCCGTTAATAAACCGCGCGATTTCGCGACATTGCGGCGTGCGGGCGACGGGAGTATTTACCATGCGGAACCTCAAAATTACTGGTGTTTTGCGGATCGGCGTTGCGTTGATCGCACTGGCGGCGGCTGTGCCAGCGCTTGCCGCGCCGCCGGTGATGAACGATGATTCGCGTGTCGGTGCCCCGCCGGTGATCGCGCCGCCCGCTGCTCCGCGTCCGATCATCGTTACGCCACGTACTGCTCCGCCGGTCGCCCAGTCGCGTCCCACACCAGCCCCGGCGCAAGTCATGCCGCCAATGCCCGCGCGGGTGGTTGCGCCTGTTGCTCCGCCGGTCACAAAGCCGACATTTGCCGCCGAGCCACCGCAAGCAAGGCCGATGCCGCCGCGCCCCGCGCCACAGGAGCCGATGCGCGACGCCCGCCGCGCTCCCGATCGTGGGCCGGGGCCCGCCGGTGCCGGTTATCATCGCCCGGAATATGGGTATCAAATCCCATCGGAATGGACCGCTCCCGACTATTATATCTCGGATTTCGACAGCTATGGGCTTTCACGCCCCGCGAGTGGCTTTGGCTGGTCGCGTTACTATGACGATGCCGTGCTGACCGACCAGTGGGGCCGCGTCTACGACTGGCGCGACGATGTGAATTGGGCCGATCACGACGAGCGCTATGCCGGGGGCCGCGGTGGCTATGATCGCGATGAACGGTCGTATCGGGATGACCGGCGCGACGATGACAGACCGCGCGACAAGAGATCCCGCGGCAAGAGACACGATTACAAGGGCCGTTGGACGGGCAGCTGGAACGGCGGGCCCGAGCAGACTTACGATGGCGCATGGCATGGCTCGGTGCGTCCGCACTGGAGCGGTAGGAGCGACAATCATGGCGTGAGCTATGGTGGTGGCAGCTATGGGTCTTCGTACAGCTATGATGGCGGTGGGACCACGGTCACGACGGTCGTCATCCAGTCAGCGGCTCCGGTAATGACGACGCGCGAGATCAGCTATGATGTCGTGAGTTACGTGCCCATCCGGAAAAAAATCGTGCGCGTATGGAAGCCACGGCCAAAGCCCGCTTGTGTGTGTGGGAGCTAAGGGTTCCGCCCCTACCAAACCGTCACCCTGAACTTGTTTCAGGGTCCATTCGTAAACCTGCAAGATAGGTTATCGCGGAGGCATGAATCCTGAAACGAGTTCAGGATGACGGGAGGGGGTTTGTCAGCGTTTCGGCGGCGGTAACCCTGCAAACGTCACCACACTCTCCGCGCCCTTGGCCGATAATGCCGAGACACCCGCAAAAGTGTCGTCGACGATCACGCCTTTCAGCACGGCCTCGGTCGCCGACGCGGGAAAGTCCTTCGCGGTTTCCCATTCGGATTTGTCGGCGCGGCGCCAGCGGACGCGGTAGCCTGCCGCTCCCGGAACCGCGGTCCATGTCAGCGTCGTATCGGTGCTGAGCGCACCCGCTGCAGACACGCCCTGCGGCGCGGGGGGGGCGTCGGCTATCTGGCGCAGGGTGGCAATGTTCAGGGCGGTGACGCGGGCGAGATAGGGAAAGTCCATCCGGTCGATTGTGTCGCCATAGACCTTGCCGTTTTCGGTGCGAAGATCCTGATGCTGGGCATCGTAATTCTCGACGCCAACTGAAAAGCGAATTGCAGGGAACCCGGCGTCGAGGAACGGGCTATGATCGCCGCCGCGTCCGAAACGGTCGGGACGGCGGACGAGCAGCGCTTCAAGACCGATCGCGGGCGTCGCGGTGGCGATGCGGCCAACAGTCTTTGCCAGCGCGCGCGAGGGGCTGTCGTCCTCGCCCCCGCTCGCACGGTCAAGCTTTAGCGCGGCGGGATCGGCGGCTGCGGGGATGCCTTCGCTGAACACCCTCACCCGGTCCGCAACGATGCGACCGTCGATGCCGACCGTATTGCCGACAATGTCGTTGTTGAGCATCGCGGCGACGTTCCAGCCGCGTGACCGGGCGGTGGTGGCGAGAAGCTGCCCGCCGAACAATCCCTGCTCCTCGCCCGATAGCGCGGCATAGACGATCGTCGCCTCGTGTTTCTCACGCGACAATATGCGCGCGGCTTCGAGGACGAGCGCGACGCCCGACGCATCGTCGTTCGCACCCGGTGCATCGCTGGTGGCGTTCATCACGTCGGTGACGCGGCTGTCGATATGGCCCGCGACGATGACGATGTGATTGGGGTCCCCGGTCCCTTTCTGGATGCCGAGGACATCGACGATCTCGACTCCCTGCGGTGCGCGATTGTTCTGGAATCGGGCGTGGGGCTGATCGACTGTGATACAGCCGCCGCAGCCCTTGCCGAGCCGTAGGAACTCGCTGGCGACCCAGGCGCGCGCCGCGCCGATGCCGCGTTTCGGGTCTGTCGGTGAGGACAGGGTGTGGCGCGTACCGAAGCTGACCAGCTTTGCGACCGTGGTGCGCAGCGCGGTGGGGTCGGGCGCGGGGGCGGCGGCGATCAAGATCAGGGCAGGCAGGGGGAGCAGGACTTTCACATGACGTCTCCGTTTAACTCAGCCGGTCGAGTGCATCATGGTCGAGCGATCCCGGCACGATCATCAACGGACAGGGAAGGCTTCCGGACTCAGCGATGGCAAAATGAGCGATCAATGGGCCGGGCGCACCGACGGCTGCGCCAAGCACGAGCGCACCGATGTCGGGGTTCTGGGCGATCGTTTCGAGGATCAGCGCGATGGGCTCGCCGGCCTTGACCATGATCGTCGGCGTGATGCCCGCTTCGGCGACGATCGCCCCGGCCGCGCGGTGGACGATGGTTTCGGCCTGTTCGCGCGCTTCGGCTTCGATGGTGGCTTGCACGCCGCCGAACGCGACGAATTCGGTAGGCGGGATGATTGCCAGGATCGACACGCCGCCACCGGTCTTGGCCGCCCGGCGAGCGGCAAAGCGCAGCGCGACTTCGGCCTCGGGGGTTTCGTCTATGACGACGAGATAAGTACGCATCGGCAAATCCTCTTTTCGATACGAAGCTGCGTCACCGGCGCGAAATGCACAAGAGCAGTGCTTGACCCTGCCGCCCGCGTGTCCGATTGACGGTTTTGAACGCTACGGCAACCTTGAAGGACCGACGACTCCCATGCCCATCGAGCTCAAAATGCCAGCTTTGTCCCCGACCATGGAAAAAGGGACGCTTGCCAAATGGCTCGTCAAAGTGGGCGATGTGGTCAAGTCGGGCGACCTGCTTGCCGAGATCGAGACCGACAAGGCAACGATGGAATTCGAGGCGGTCGATGAGGGCACAGTGTCCGAAATCACCGTCGCCGAAGGGACCGAAGTCAATGTGGGTACGGTGATCGCCCTGATCGCCGGCGAGGGTGAGGACGCGAAACCCGCCGCCAAGGCTGCGCCGAAGACCCAAGAAACGCCCGCGCCAAAGGCAGAGGAGCCGAAAGTCGCGGCGCAGGCTGAGGCTGCCCCGGCTCCAGCCGCAGTTTCGGCGCCGGTTGCCGCGGCTCCTGCAAAATCGGGCGACCGGATCATCGCGTCGCCGCTGGCCAAGCGACTGGCGATGGAGAAGGGTGTCGAACTGACCGGCCTTACCGGATCGGGTCCGGGTGGGCGGATCGTCAAGGCCGATGTAGAGGGTGCAACTCCGGGTGCGGCCCCCGTTGCGGTCGCTCCAACGGCGTCAACTGCTGCTCCGGCAGCGGCGGCTTCTGCTCCCGCTCCCGCAACAGCTCCGGCGCCGACATCGGCAACCAGCGACATTCCACAGGAGTCGGTCAAGCTGTCAGGCATGCGCAAGACCATCGCCCGCCGCCTGACCGAATCGAAGCAGCAGGTTCCCCATATCTACCTCACGGTCGATATCCGCCTCGACGCATTGTTGAAGCTGCGTGGCGAGTTGAACGGGGCGCTCACGGCGCGCGGGATCAAGTTGAGCGTCAACGATATGCTGATCAAGGCGCTGGCGCTTTCGCTGATCGAGGTGCCTGCCTGCAACGTCGCCTATGCCGGGGACACTCTGATCAAATATTCACGCGCGGATATTTCGGTGGCGGTTTCGATCCCCGCCGGGCTGATCACGCCGATCATCGTCGGTGCTGAATCAAAGTCGATGTCGGCGATTTCAGTCGAGATGAAGGACCTTGCCGATCGGGCAAAGGCCGGCAAGCTGCAGCCACAGGAATATCAGGGCGGCACCGCGAGCATTTCGAACATGGGCATGTTCGGCATCAAGAATTTCGACGCCGTCATCAACCCGCCACAGGCAATGATCATGGCGATCGGCGCGGGTGAGAAGCGGCCCTATGTCGTCGACGATGCGCTGGCGATCGCGACGGTCATGTCGGCGACGGGGTCGTTCGATCACCGCGCGATCGACGGTTCGGACGGCGCGCAATTGATGAAGGCGTTCAAGGCACTGGTGGAGAGCCCGCTGGGGTTGGTTGCTTAACAAACTTCACTACACGGCCTGCCACTGACGGTGGCAGGCGCTTCCTCTCCCAAAAGGTGAGAGGCGCTTGGAGAATATCATGGCTGACCAATACGATCTTATCATCCTCGGTTCCGGTCCCGGCGGCTATGTCGCCGCGATCCGCGCGAGCCAGTTGGGAATGAAAGTGGCCATCGTCGAGCGCGAGCGGCTCGGCGGGATTTGCCTGAACTGGGGCTGCATCCCGACCAAGGCGCTGCTGAGGACGTCGGAAATCTATCATTATATGCAGAACGCCGATAGTTACGGGCTATCGGCCAGCAATGTCAGCTTCGACCTCACCAAGATCGTCGATCGCAGCCGCAAGGTCGCGGGGACGCTCAACGCGGGCGTCAAGGGGTTGATGAAGAAGAACAAGGTCACGGTGATCGAGGGCTTCGGCAAGCTGACCGCTCCGGGCAAATTGTCGGTGAAGACCGGCGACCAGACCGTTGAGGTCGAAGCCAAGAACATCATCATCGCAACGGGTGCCCGCGCGCGCGACCTGCCCTTTGCCAAGGCCGACGGAAAGCGCATCTGGACGTACCGTCACGCGATGGTGCCGCCCGAAATGCCGACCAAGCTGCTGGTGATCGGGTCGGGCGCGATTGGCGTCGAGTTCGCGTCCTTTTATTCGGACATGGGTGCGGACGTGACGATCGTTGAAATGCTTGACCGCGTGTTGCCTGTCGAAGATGCCGAAATCAGCGATTTCATGCACAAGACGCTGACCAAGCAGGGCATGAAGCTGCTGGTCAAGACCGGCGTGCAGAAGCTGACGACGACCGACACCGAAGTCACTGCCGAATTGAAGGCACCCGACGGCACGATCACGACCGAGACGTTCAGCCATGCTATTGTCGCCATCGGCATCGTCCCGAACGTCGAGAATATCGGGCTGGAGGACGTCGGCGTCGAACCCGACAAGCGCTTTCACATCAAGGTCGACGGGTTTGGTCGCACCAACATTCCCGGCATCTTTGCCATCGGTGACGTGACCGGGCCGCCGTGGCTGGCGCACAAGGCGAGCCATGAGGGCATCGTCTGCGTCGAGGCGATTGCCGGCCTGAACCCGCACGCGTTCGGAATCTGGAACATTCCCGGCTGCACCTATTCCCGGCCACAGGTCGCCAGTGTAGGGCTGACCGAAGCTGCGGCAAAGGCGGCCGGGCATGAACTGAAGGTCGGCAAATTCCCCTTCATCGGCAACGGCAAGGCGATCGCGCTGGGCGAGGCCGAGGGGTTCGTGAAAACCGTGTTCGATGCCAAGACGGGTGAGTTGCTGGGCGCGCACATGGTGGGGGCGGAAGTGACCGAACTGATCCAGGGCTATGTCATCGCGCGCCAGCTGGAAACGACCGAGGAAGCGCTGATGGAGACGGTGTTCGCGCATCCGACGCTCAGCGAGATGATGCACGAGAGCGTGCTCGGGGCTT
>JAQGKX010000116.1 GCA_028289885.1 Sphingomonadales bacterium | reverse complement strand
CGACCTGAACTTCATCGTCGGTGCCTATTATAACAAGGACCAGTCCTATGGCCCGGCCGGGTCGCAGTTCACGGCCTTCTCTGTGGGAGCCATCCCCGCGCCACCGATCACCGCGCACGTCACGAACGACAACAAGGCGATTTTCGGGCAGATCGGCTATAAGATCACCGACCGCCTGACCTTCAACGCCGGTGGTCGCTATAGCTGGGACAAGGTCAGCTCATGCGGTGGCCTCGTCGGCAACGGCGCGGCCTATTCGACCGATGCGGTCTGCCGGACGCAGGCCGCAACGGGTGCCGTTGATGGTGTCGGCATCGTTGCGAACAAGGGCAGCGCGCCAAGCTGGACATTCGGCCTCGATTACAAGGTCAATCCGGACTGGCTGCTTTATACTGTGACGCGTCGTGGCTATCGCGGTGCCAACGTAAACACGCCATTGTTCGAATCTCGCTTCACGACCGGCGGTACCGACCCGAATTGCGTATTCGGTGCTGGCGTCTGTCCTGACCTGCGGCCTTTCCAAAAGACCGGCAAGGAAACGGTGACCGACGTCGAGGTCGGTTCGAAGATCAGTTTCAGTTCGGGCAGCGCGCGCGGGCATCTGAACGTTGCGGCATATTATGCAAAGTACAAGAACGCGCTTCAGTTCCTGAACGTTACTGGCGTGGTTCCGAACGGAGCGCCTGATACGCCGACGAATACCGCTTTCGGTGCCAACATCTCCGACCAGACGATCACCGGCGTGGAATTTGAAGCGAGCGTCAGCCCGGTGCCGTCGCTTACGGTCTCCTTCAATGGGGCGTTTACCCATGTGAAGATCGACAAGGTGTCTCTGCCGACCAATCTTCCTGCCGGCGTTGTCTTCTCGGCGCAGAACATCAACAAGTTCTCGCCAACATTCTCGGGGACATTTGCAACGAGCTGGACCCTGCCGGTCCACCCGCTCGACGGCAACGTGACGCTTGATGCAGACGTCTTCATGACGGCCGATTTCGGTGGCCAGAACGGCGAGAAATTGCCGGGCTATAATCTGGTCAATGCCCAGCTTGCATGGCGGAACATCGGCGGCACCGGACTTGATCTTGCCGCTTTCCTGAAAAACGCATTCGGTGAGAAGTATTATTCGGGTGCCAGTGTGCTTTTGCTCTCGTTCCCGATCAGCTCGGCCTATTTGGGCGAGCCTCGGACGTGGGGCCTGAAGGCACGCTACAGCTTCTGATCGTATGAGGGCGGGCCATCGATGAGGATGGTCCGCCCCCTTTTCGACATCGGGAGACGGTAATGAAGCTAGGCATCTGTAGTCTCTGGGGTGCGGACCTCGATGTGTTCCGTGCCGAGGTCCGGCTGGCGTCGGATCTTGGTTACGACCTGATAACCGTCGGGGATTCGCCCTCGGGCTGGCATGATCTTTATGTCTCGCTGACACTCGCCGCGCTCGAAGCGCCCATGGCCACGCTTGCGCCGCTGGTCACATCGCCATTTTTGCGACACCCGCTTGTCACTGCGAATGCGCTTTGCTCGATCGATGATCTCTCCGGCGGACGGGTTGCGCTGGGTCTGGCAACCGGCGGCAGTTCTGTGCTCGCCATCGGGCGGATGCCAGCCACGCAGGTCGAAATCCGTGCGGAATTTATCGCGTTAAAGGCGCTGTTTTCTGGCGAGTCCGTTGAATGGGACGGCGCACCCGTCAAACCGTTGCGCTTTCCCCGCAACATCCCGATCTATTATTCCGCGTTCGGACCCAAGGCGCTGGGGTTGGCGGGCGAACAGGCCGACGGCGTTATCCTTTTTGCGGGCGAGCAAAATCTGGATGATCTCGCGCTGCGGATTGAGGCCGTTCGCACGGCAGCCGCTCAGGCCCGCCGCGATCCTGCTAAGATCGACATATGGGTCGTGTCCTACGTATCGGTACGCCCGACGCCGGAAGCGGCCTATGACGATCTGAAAGCCTTTATCGCGGTCAATGCGATGGCGATGCGTACTCCCGAAACGCTGGCGAAGGTGCCGACCCAGTTTCGCGCCAAGGTGATCGAGTTCCAGTCGCGTTATGATCCCACCGAGCATGTCGTCGTGGGCGGCAAGAACGTCGCGTTGATGGAAGAACTCGGGCTGACCGAATACCTTCGGGACTTCGACACGCTGGCAGGACCGGTTGAAGTGGCCGCAGATATGCTGAGGAAGCTGGAGGCGATGGGCGTATCGACCTTTATTGCTGCCCTGCCGGGACACGCCGATCCATCCGAAACCATCCGTGGCCTTGCCGCCGCGCGCGAGGCAATGTGACGGACGGTCGCCATCATTCCACGCTGGACCCCTGTTCGGCCATTGCGGAGCAACAACCATGAACACCGAACGTCCCCTCGCGGGCAAGGTCGCGATCGTCACTGGCGGAGGCACCGGCATCGGCAAGTCCACCGCACTGCTCATGGCGCAGCGTGGCGCGAAGATTGCCGTCACCGGTCGTACCATCACTACCCTTGAAGGCACAGTCGCTGCAATCAAGGCGGCTGGCGGCGAAGCGCTGGCCGTCGCTATGGATGTCTCGGACGAAGCGTCGATCAGGAACGGCATTGCCGTCGTCGTGGAGCATTTTGGGCAGTTAGACATATTGCACAGCAATGCCGCGCAGACGGGCAGCGCCGGGCTGAACCAGGATGCCGACATCGCCGACATGGATGCCGACTTCTGGGACCAGACGATGGCCATCAATCTGCGCGGATCGATGCTGGTGGCCAAGCACAGCATCCCGCATTTGTTGGCAGCGGGCGGCGGGTCGATCGTTTTCACTGGGTCGGGCAAGGGGCTGGCCGGCGATCTCGATTATCCTGCCTATGGAACTTCAAAGGCGGGTCTGCTCAACCTGTCGCGTTATATCGCGACCCAATATGGCAAGCGCGGCTTGCGCTCCAATGTCGTCGTCGTTGGGCTTGTGATGACCGAGGCGCTGGACGACAATATGCCGGCCGCCGCACAGGCTGCGATGCTCGAACATCATCTAACGCAAGAACTCGGCAAGCCCGACGATATCGCCGAGGTCGTCGCGTTCCTGGCGTCCGATCAGGCGCGCTTCATCACCGGCGCTTCGGTTGTGGCCGATGGAGGGTTCACCGCACATTCGGCGATCTACGCCGACATGAACCGGTGGGCCGCTCCGCAAAATGACTGACATCGTGGAGAAGATCGTGGGAGATAGTCCGACCGAAATCGCCACCGCTTTCCTTAAAGCTGTG